>DASYSN010000636.1:0-15229 GCA_036003305.1 Thermoanaerobaculia bacterium | reverse complement strand
CGTTCGCTCCCGGCGAGATCGGCGATGGTGCGGGAGACTTTGAGGATGCGGTCGTGAGCGCGGGCGGAGAGGGCGAGGCGGTCGATCGCCTGGGTCAGGAGGGTGCGGGACGGCGGCGAGAGCTCGCAGTACTTTCGCAGGTGGCGCGTGGTCATTTCGGCGTTGCAGGCGACGCGGGCGCCTCGGAAGCGCTCGCGCTGGATGCCGCGCGCGGCATCGACGCGTTCGCGGATCGATGACGACGGCTCGCCTGGCTCGAGCGACGAGACCTCCTCGGACGACAGGGCGGCGACTTCGACCTGCAGATCGATGCGATCGAGGAGCGGGCCGGAGATCTTCGAGAGATAGCGGGCGATCTGGCTCGACGTGCAGAGGCACTCGCGGCGGACGTCGTTGAAGTGACCGCACGGACACGGATTCAGCGCGCACGCCATGACGAATTGCGCGGGGAAGGACACCGTTCGATTGGCGCGGGCGATCGTGACGATGCCGTCTTCGACAGGCTGCCGGAGCGCCTCCAGGGTCTCACGGCGAAACTCCGTCAGCTCGTCGAGGAACAAGACGCCGTGATGCGCGAGGCTGACTTCGCCGGGACGCGGTCCTCGCCCGCCACCCGCCAGGCCGGCGGTCGAGATGGTGTGATGCGGTGCTCGAAACGGGCGGCGCACGAGAAGACCGCTCGCAGGCGGCAGCGTGCCGGCGACGGAGTGGATTTTCGTCGTCATGATCGACTCCTCGACCGTCAGCCTCGGGAGGATCGACGGCAGCCGCTTCGCCAGCATGGTCTTTCCGGAACCGGGAGGCCCGATCATCATCACGTTGTGGCCGCCGGCCGCCGCGACTTCCAGCGCCCGTTTTGCGAGCGCCTGGCCGCGGACGTCGCTGAAGTCGACCGGCTCGCGCGGCGGCGCCGCGAGGACGACCGACGTCGCTCGGGCGATCGGCGTATCGCCCCGCAAGTGCGCGAGCAGACACGGAAGATTCGCCGCACCGACGACGCGGACGTCCTCGACGGCGGCCGCTTCGTTTGCGTTGGCGATCGGGACGATCAGCTCGCGGACGGAGCGGTCTTTGGCGATCGCGGACGAGATCGACAGCGCTCCTCGAATGGCTGTCACACTGCCGTCCAGCGAGAGCTCGCCGATGAAGACGCGGTCGGCGACATCCTCGTCACGCAGGAACTCGGCGGCGTGGAGAATGCCGATCGCGATCGGAAGGTCGAATCCCGAGCCTTCCTTCCTCACATCCGCCGGTGACAGATTGACTGTGATGTGGCGCGCAGGTAGGAAGAATCCAGAGTTGGCTAAGGCCGCGCGGACGCGTGAGTACGCTTCTCGCACGGCGAGATCCGGAAGGCCGACCAGGGTGAACCCCGGCTGGCCGGAACCACCGGAGTCAACTTCTATGGTGATCCGAACTGCATCAATCCCGAGGGTGGCGGCACTGCATACCTTCGAAAGCATGCGGGGTGTCGACCCTGCGGAAGTCCCGAACCGAGGTTACCTCGGACGGTTTCGCACCGTCAAACGTAGCAACGTCATGCGCGCCGTCGTCGCCACCCTCCTCCTCCTCGCCGCCTCCCCCTTACTCGCGGACTGCATCGCGAACGGGCACTACTCGCTCGCGTCATCGGCGTATCCGTATACGGAAGACCTGACGCGACCTACGAGCGAGCCGCTGCACGACGGGATGTGGGCGGGGAACATGGACGAATGGACGCTCGTGCAGACGGCATGCAGCGAGCGGACGAACGTGAACGCGTCAGTCGACGTCACGCTCCTGGTCCGGGCGTCTTTCCACATCGGGAAGACAACGGCGGCGCCGGACGCGATCTTCGACGTGCAGTTGCGCGTCGACGGCGAGCCGCTCGTCACGCAGTCACGCCGCGTCGGCGATCAGTTTCCGAAGTCGTTCCGCTTCGGCGCCTCGGTCGAACGGCTCCCGGCCGGCAATCACCTCCTCACCATGTGGGTGCGGATGCGGAATCCAGGGGCGATCTACGTCGGACTGCAATGGATCACCGCGCAGGGTGTTCCGGCGAACAACGGCAGCCATCGGGTGCTCGCGGACAGCGTGAAGCTCGGCACCGACTGGACGCCGATCGGTCCGCCACTCGACCTGACGTCCATCCGAGATATCGACGCGGCGCTGCAGGCGTCGTTCAACGTCACGTCGGCCGTCACGCCGCTATCGTTCGACTGGACGGTTGATGGCGAAGATCCCGGGACGCGGGCCGGTGTCGTCGCCGCGCCGCTGGTGCAGCCGGACGGCGTGATGGTGTTCGACCACCGCGGCTGGATCGACCGCGGATCGCATTCGGTTCAGCTCTGGGGGCGCTCCGACCGAGGGGCGGACCTGAAAGACATCGCCATCGACGCGGTCGCGTTCCCGCACGAGACGCCCGCGAAGGTGATTCCGCTCGTCGAGGCGTCGGCGGATGCGACGATCGTCGCGACGACGGCGGGCGACCCGCAGCAGCCGCTCGCCATGTCGGCAGACTGCGGCCGCTGGACGAAGATCCTCGAGTTCGACCTGCCCGCCGACCGCAAGGACTTCTCCTGGTCGGTCGACGGCTACATCGAGCTCCTCGGGCATGACGTCAGCGGCTACGGCGTGGCGGGAATCGAAGTCGACAGCGTCGGCGCGCAGACGGACGTCGGCATGTTCGAGTTCCAGACCGACCAGCAGCACGAGGGCTTCTACTTCTACGGCGACTGCAGCAAGTGGTCGCCGGGAGCGGCGACGCATGTCTCCCTCTGGATCCGCCGGATCGAGGGCTGCGGCGTCGCGCCGCTCGGTGGATCGTTCGTCGTCGGGAAACGCTGGCTGGCGGTGAAGCTGCTTCCATCGCCGACACCGCACCTGCCGTGATACAACGCGCCGCGCATGAAGATCATCGTCCCCCACCACACGACCCGTGAAGAGGCGCGCAAGATCGTCGACCGCCGCCTCGGCGAGCTGTTCGCGCAGTACGGACACTACGCGAGCGACTCGCAGATGACCTGGAGCGGCGACCGCCTCGACTTCAGCGGCAAGGCGCGGGGCTTCTCCGCCAGCGGCACGATCGAGGTCACGGATACCGAGGTGATCATCGACGGGAAGCTGCCGCTGATCGCGAAGCCGTTCGAACCGCGCATCAAAAGCACGGTCGAACGGGAAGCAGCTGCGATGTTTGGACGCGCGTGAGCGCGCGTCAGCCGACGTGGAAGATTTTCTTCAACGCGTCGACGTTCGGATCGACGAACAGGCGTCCATCGACTTCGACTGCGGGATCAGTGCCGAGGTGAAACGTATTGCCGCGGTACTGCTCGGGCGTCGCGAGCTCGTGATCGACATGAAACTGCCGGAGGAAGCCAGCAACTAAGCTGGTCTTCTGTCTACGGCTTCCGGGGAAAAACCTTACGGTCATTTCTTCCCCCTCCTCTCCCAACCCAAAGTGGTTGACTCACTACCGTTTTGGACTAGGAGCAAACGGTATTCCTACTTATTACGTAAGTCAAATAAACAATGTTTGCGGAGAGCGTAAATTCCCCGTGAAGGCTACGCGACGGCCGTCTCGCGGTACTGGATCTCGTACAGCTTCCGATACAGGCCGTCAATCGCCATCAGCTCCTCGTGCGTGCCGCGCTCGCGGATCTCCCCGTGGTGGAACACGAGGATCGTGTCAGCGGAGCGGATGGTGGAGAGCCGGTGGGCGATGACGATGGAGGTGCGGCCCTCGAGCAGCGTCTGGATCGCCTGCTGGATGAGCTGTTCCGTTTCAGTGTCGATCGACGACGTCGCTTCGTCGAGGATGAGGACCGGCGGATCGAACGCCAGGGCGCGAGCGAACGAGAGAAGCTGCTTTTCGCCGACGGAGAAGCCGGCGCCGCGCTCGCGAACGATCGAGCCGTAGCCCTCCGGCAGGCGTGAGATGAAGCGGTCCGCCTGCACACGTACCGCCGCGGTGCGGACGGCCTCCTCGGTGATCTCCGGGTCGGCCAGCGAGATGTTGTCGGCGACGTTTCCGGTGAACAGGAAGAAGTCCTGCTGCACGATCGCGAAGAGCCGGCGGAGCGACGCGAGGTTGATCTCACGAATGTCGATGCCGTTGATGCAGATCTCGCCGCGCTGGATGTCGTAGAAGCGGAGCAGCAGCGCCGTGACGGTCGTCTTCCCCGCTCCCGTGTGTCCGACCAGCGCCACGCGCTCCCCACGGCGCACGGTGAACGACACGTTCTTCAGCACCCATTCCGGCTCGTTGTACGCGAACCAGACGTTCCGGAACTCGATCGAGTCGATGTGATCGAAGGTTATGCCCTCGTCCTTCACGATGCTCGCCGGCGTGTCGAGCAGCTTGAAAATACGCTCGCTCGCGGCCATCGCGGCCTGCAGGATGTTGTACTTCTCCGAGAGGTCGGAGATCGGCTCGTAAAAGCGCTGCGCGTACTGGAAAAACGCGACGAGCGCACCGACCGAGAGCGTGCCGCGGATCACCTGCCCGCCGCCGTACCAGACGATGAGCGCGATCCCGATCGACTCGATCAATTCGATCACCGGATAGAAGACCGCGTAGTAGAAGATCGAATCGATGTTGGCGTTGCGGTGACGCGCATTCAGCTCGTCGAACTTTTCCGCCTCGCGTTCCTCGCGGTTGAAGAGCTGCACGGTCGACATCCCGCTCAGGTGCTCCTGCAGGAACGCGTTGATCGCGGCGATGCGGACGCGCACGGCACGGTACGTGATCCGCGCGCCGCGCCGGAACCACGCCGAGACGATCACGATGAAGGGCGTGATCGAGAAGAGGACGAGCGCCATCTTCCAGTTCATCCAGAAGAGGACGCCGATGATGCCGAGGAGCACGACGACGTCGCCGAAGATCGAGACGAAGCCGGCGGTGAACATCTCGTTGAGCGCGTCGACGTCGGTGGTCACGCGCGTCATCAGCCGGCCGACGGGATGGCGATCGAAGTACTGCACGTCGAGCCGCTGCAGGTGCCCGAAGATCTGCTTGCGGAGGTCGTACATGATGTACTGCCCCATCAGATTCATCAGGACCATCTGCGAGTAGAGGACGGCGAAGCCGCCGACGAGCGTGACCAGGTAGAGCGCCGCCGCGATGTTGATTCCGTCGAGCGGATGGAGCGTCCAGCCGTGCGCCGCGATCCAGTTTCCGATCCGCGCGCTGATGCCGATCGACGCCGCCCCTTTGATCGGCTGCACGAACAGGTCGATCGCGACCGCGATGATCGCGGGGCCGAGGATCTCGAGGACGGACGAGAGGATGACGAGGAGGACCGACACCGTCGCGCGGACGCGGTACGGACGGAGGTACTTCATCAGCCGCCGCGCGAGCCGCGGATCGAATGCCTTGGCGCCTTCCTCTTCGCTACGTTCGATCTCAGCCATGGGTAGTCAGGTTGTCGGGTAGTCGGGTAGTCGGTCGCCGACCTGACGACCTGCCTGCCTGCCGACCGCTATGCGATCTCCGCAATCTCATCCTCGAGTGTTTGTCGTCTGTACAGATCGGCGTAGTAGCCATCGTGCGCGAGCAGCGTCTCGTGCGTACCGCGCTCCACGATGCGTCCATCGTCGAGCACGACGATGTGGTCGGCGTCCTTCACCGACGAAACGCGATGGGAGACGACGAGCACGGTCCTCCCCTTCCGCACACTCCGCAGCGCGTTCAGGATCCGCTCCTCGGTCGCGGTATCGACCGCCGACAGCGAGTCGTCGAGGATCAGGATCAGCGGATCGCGAACGAGCGCGCGCGCGATCGCGGTGCGCTGCTTCTGGCCGCCGGACAACGTGATCCCGCGCTCTCCGATCATCGTCTCGATGCCGTTCGGGAACGTGGAAACGTCGCCGGAGAGGCCCGCGAGCTCCGCCGATTCGCTCACCTCTTCGCTCGACGCCTCGGGACGGCCGAAGCGGATGTTCTCCGCGATCGACTCCGAGAAGAGAAACGTCTCCTGCGGCACCATGCCGATGACGTCGCGCAACTGGTGAATCGGAATCGTCTCGACCGGCTGTCCGTCGATGAAGATCGTGCCGGGCGGCGGCTCGAACGTGCGGGTGACGAGCGAGAGCAGCGTCGACTTCCCGCTTCCGGTCCGGCCGACGATCCCGATCGTCTCGCCGTGGCGGACCTGCAGATCGATGTCGCGCAGCACCGGGCGGCCGTTGTAGGAGAACGTGAGGTTGCGGACGTCGAGATCGCCGCGCGGCTCGGCCAGCGGCTCATCGCCATGCGCGACCTCCGGCTCGACCGACCACACCTCGTGCAGCCGCTGCATCGACGCCATGCCGCGCTGGAAGAGGTTGATGACCCATCCGAGCGCGATGAGCGGCCACACCATGCGGCCGAGGTAGAACTGGAACGCGACGAACTGCCCGATCGTCAGCCGGCCGGCGATGATGCGCCGCGATCCGAGAAAGAAGATCACGACGAACATCACCCCGATCATCGCGTGGAGCATCGGATAGAACGTCGCCGTGAGGCGGATGAGCGACCGGTTCCGGTTGACGTACTCGTGGTTCATCCGCTTGAACGTCTCGACCTCGTTCTGCTCCTGCGTGAATGCGCGGACGACGCGGACGCCGGCGAGGTTCTCCTGCACGCGAGCGGAGATGTCGCCGAAGTAGTCCTGCACCGACTTGAAGCGGACGTGGATCCGCTCGCCGAAAAACTTCACGAGGCCGGCGATCACCGGGATCGAGATTGCGGAGATGAGCGCCATGTTGCGGTCGATCCGCACCATCATCGCGAAGGCGCCGAAAACGACCAGCAGCGATGAGGCGGAATGCATCACTGCCGGACCGATGAGCATGCGCACGGACGACAGGTCGTTGGTGGCGCGCGACATCAGGTCGCCCGTCTGCTGCTCTTGGTAGTACTTGACCGGCAGCTTCTGCAGGTGCGCGTAGAAGTCGTTGCGCATGTCGTATTCGATGTGCCGCGACGCGCCGATGAGAATCCACCGCTGCGCGTAGAGGAACGCCCCTTCGACCGCCGCTGCGCCGACGAAGTAGAGGCCGTACTTCACGAGCACCGTCCGCGAGAACGCGTGCGACAGGACGTCGACCGCGTTCCCGACGATCGATGGCTTCAGCAGCGAGAAGGCGGCCGAGCCGACGACGCAGAGAAAGCCCGTGATCAAGGAGCGCTTGTAGCGGGCAAAGTAGGAAAGCAGGCGCCGGGCGGGGGACATCGGACGGTGAATTCTATTCGCGCAGCGGAATCCGTCGAATCTCCATCGCGGTGATCCGCAGGACCGATCCGAGGGTAAACCCTTGCGGAAAGGCGTGCGGGATTCGCACCCCGGCACCGACGAGCTCGAGAAAATCGAGCGGCGGTTTGCGGCGGCCGAGGATGTGGCAGAGCTTGCGCGGCAGGTCCTCGCGGTCATCCGCGTTGAGGTGGAGAGGCTGGAGGTAGTAGCCGAAGTGCATCGTCCGGAGCGCGGGCATTCCGCCCGCAAACTCTGGCAGCGTGACACTTAGCGTCAGCGCGCCGAAGATCCAGTTGAGCTGCGCGAACTCGCCGCGCCAATGGTCTTCTTCGCTCTCGGAGAGGTGTTCGAGTCGCACGTTGGTGGGTTACTGGTTACCGGTGACTGGTTACTGGGCCGGGGAAGAACTCCCAGTGACCAGTGACCAGTGACCAGTGACTCATTTCTTCATTCGGCATTCTTCACCCGAGCGAGTCCGGCGGCGATCTCGTCCATCTTCGCCTGGTGGAAACGGTTGAGCGCATCCTGGAGGTCGCCGTCGCCTTCCGGAATCTCCTCGGTGTAGACCTTCTTGAGCGCGCCGGCGAGGTAGACCTTCGTCTCGAACCGCCACTTCGGCCGCGGGAAGAACTCGGTCTGGATCGTCAGCTTCTTCGCTCCGACGTCGAATGCGTCGAGACGTCCCATCGGTGGATTTACAAGGGGATTCGCCGGCTCACTCACATGTGTATTTCATCACAAAACGCGAAGGGGACCGCGGACGCATCCATGTTGTATGCGACGCAGACGCGCGAAGTCGGCGCGGGAGCGCACAGTCGAGCCATCTTCGGCGATCAGCACCCGCTGGTGGTGATCCGTCATGGCGCGCACGGGAGGCGGACGGTGAACGTCGATCCCTTCCCTTCGCCCTGACTGGTTGCCGCGACCGAGCCGCCATGCAGTTCGACGATGTGCTTGACGATGGCCAACCCGAGGCCGAGTCCGCCGAAGCGCCGCTCCGTTACCTGCGCCCGGCGGTCGAAGACGTGCGGGAGAAATTCCGCGGCGATTCCTTCCCCTGTATCCGACACTTCGACGACGGCGAAGGATCCGTCTCGGAACAACCGCGTTTCGATCAGCCCGCCCTTGGGTGTGAATTTGATGGCGTTGGCCAGGAGATTCGTCAGCACCTGACGCAGCCTGGACGCATCTCCATCGATGACGACCGACTGCGGCGCGTCATTCCGGATCGAGATATCTTTCGCAGCTGCGAGGGGACGCATGCCGCTGACGCTCTCGTCGATGACATCGCGCAGATCGACGCTCGCCTTGGTGATCGCGAACTTATTGGTCATGATCCGGGAAACGTCGAGGAGGTCGTCAATCAAGTGCGCCTGAAGCGCGGCGCTGCTCGCGATGGCGCGCGCTGCCTCGGCTACCGTCTCCGGCTCCCAATCGGTCTTCAGAAGGTCAGCCCACCCGGTGATCGAGGTCAGCGGCGTGCGAAGCTCGTGGGAAATGACGGTAAAGAACTCGTCCTTCGCCTCAATCGCTCTCCTGGCCTCTTCGTACAACTGATTCATCTGCTCGGCGAGAATCTGAGATCGGAGATTGGCAGTGATGAGATGGCCGTTCGCTTCTCGCAGCGCAGCCATCAGACCTTCGAGCTCCGCCCGGACGTCGGTCGCTGTCCGGTCAGGAAGAGCGTCAGCCGGCGTGGGAGCCTCGGGTTGCCGGCGTTGCGCTGTTCTCTGCCGCGGCGGTTTAGCCCGATCGCTCATGATTTGCCGTTTCGCGCTCTGCGCCGCGGGGGTATCGCCGGTGCGACGGTCACGGGCTGCTCTGGATGGCCCGTCAACAGTCCGTCGTAGCTGGCCAGCGGCTGCCTCACCACGATGCCGCTTTTCGTGATCTCGAAGGCGCGAATCTCCTTGCTGTGCGCGCTGCCGCGAACCTTCACGACGGACATCACGCGCTGCAGACAACCCTTCAATTCGATGTAACGCTGCATGATGATGATGTCCGTCAGGAATGCCGTGCCGTGGGGACTGAAGCGAAGGTCCGTGTAGCTATCCTCGAGCTCGGCCGTCATCATCATGGTCACGCCCATCCCCGTGAGAACCGACACCATGCGGTAAAGCGATTCGCGGAAGTCCTCGCGAAACGTCGGTGCCAATGCCAGCTCGAAGCCGGACAATGAATCCACCACGAGCCTGCGCGCCTTCATCCGTCCGATCTGTTCGACGATTTCATAGAGCGTCTCGTCAATGGAGAGATCCAGTGGTCTTGTATGGATCACCCCCACTTTCCCGTCCCGCACCATCTGGGCGAACGCCCGTCCGCCGGGCGGAGTCTGTGAATACTCGTTCGGCCGCTTCTCGAAGACGGCGAGCACACCAGGTTCGTCGTGTCGAACGCCGGCCATGATGAATTCGGTGGCAATGACGCTCTTGCCGGAACCCGAAGGCCCCGCGACGAGCACCGAATAACCGGCCGGGATGCCTCCGCCCAGCATTTCATCGAGAACGGCGTTGTCGGTGGTGAGGCGTCTTCGCGCCTGCTGTTTAGCCGCCGACTGGTTATCGACGATGACGCGGGGAAAGACCTGAATGCCCTGGAGGGTGATGCGAAAGGTGTGTAATCCCGGCACCGGCGCCTGCCCGCGCATCTTCATGACCTGAATCTTGCGTACCATCGAATTCCGGTCGAGGCTTTGGTGAAGCCACAGCACGCCGTCGGCGACGGTGAAGACGGGGTCGGAATCGGCGTCTCTCGGCTGATACTCGCCGATGAGGAACGTCGTCGCCTGCCAGCCGGTCATCGTCGTCGCCAGCCGCTGGGCAAAGTGCTGCAACTCGCCGTCCCCTCGCTCCGTCTCGAGGACTGCTCGGGCCACGGCGCGGAACGAATCGACAAAGACGATCGTGGGTTGTGTTGCTTCGACTTCGGCGGTAATTCGTGCGAAGAGCTTGTCGAGCGTCGCTTCCCCGACCTCCTGACTCAAATTGACGAAGCGGATCGACTCGTCGAGGCGCTTCGAATCGAAGAATTCATACTGCTGCTGATACCGGAGCATTTTCAGCGGCGGCTCACCGACCACCGTGAAATAGAGCGCTCTGCACCCCGGCCCGACGAGCGAAAACATGATCTGGTGCGCCAGCGTGGTCTTGCCTGAGCCGGGCGCGCCGGCAATGAGATTGAATGAGAACTCCGGCACGCCGCCGCCCAGAATCTGATCCAGCCCGGGGACGTTCGTCGGGAGGTGTCGGATCGATACCTTGTCTGTCATGATTTTTTTCCTTTGGAGCGGTTGCCGGAAAACGCGTCGGGCCACGCCTTTCGCAAGTAGCGCGTGGTCAGGGATTCGCCGATCAGTGTGGTGAGCAGCCCGGTAACAACCGCAAACATGGCCGCCGTCGCATCGATCCTGTCGCGTTGGTCCTGTCGTTCGAGCCAGAGTGTGATCTCCACGACCGGCTCGGGATTGTTACCGCCTGAGGGAGCTTCGCCGGGAGGGAACTCGCGCTGAGTGAGTTGGAGAGCGCGTGCGATGAGCGCCTCGAATCCCGGCCCACTGATGAGCGGAACGAGCACTGCGGCGAGATCTTCGTAGGCGCGACGTGCGGCGGCTGCTACATCTTCCCCGCAACCCGTCCGTCTTGCGATCAGACTGACGAGATGTTTTCGCGTTTCAATGTTGGTGCGATCGTTGTTGGTGGGATCGTTCATCGCCGTTCCCGCGCCGACCGGCGCGCGGCGAGTCTCCGCGAAATGTTCAGCGCTCGGCTCCAGCGCAGAGGTGAAACATTTACGGCAGATTCGTTCCGTTGATCCTCACCGATGTATCCGAACGACGCCCGCACGGACGTCGGTATAGTCCCGTCGCGCCGCAGCATGCGAGGCAGCGGCCGGAACAGCAGCGGCCGGCGCGAGTCCTCCAACTCACCAAGCGTCATTTCACCTCGGCGGCGATGAAGGTTCGTGAAATGCGGGTGACGTAGCAGCCGCAGGAGTTCTTGCCGCGCTGTTTGGCTCCTCATGGAACACGGTCATGCATGCGTTGTTCGATGCACGTCCCTAGCCAAGTAGTCAACATCATGGTCAACTATTGCAAATCAGGCAACGTTCGACATCGATTCAGCGCGAAGCGTCGGCGTCGATCCGGGGTTGACGGCTATTCCGGGGGCGGCGGCGGCTTTGGTCCGGTTTCCGCTTGAACGGGTGAATCTCGACTTCCGCGCTTCGATCTTTTACTCGCGTCAATACGTCGACCAGCCGGAGATGACCAATGACGCAGCGACCCTCGCACCCACCCTCGACGCACGCGCCGGAGGGATCGACGTTTCCATAATGACTTTCCTTATCCTGACGGCCATCATCGGCGTCGCCGGCACGGCCATCTATACGATCTTGCATGGTTTTCATCTGGATGCCGCTGCTCGCCATAGGCATGTATGTCGCCGTGGGCCGCTCGATCATCGCCGGATATCACCGCTTCTTTTCCCATAAGAGCTACGAGGCTTCGGCCGCCGTGCAGATCTTCTATACGGTGTTCGGAGCCATGGCCGCGCAGAACTCCATCCTGTGGTGGTCGTCGAGCCATCGCCTCCATCATCAGTACGTCGACCGCGACTGGGATCCGTACAGCATCAAGCGCGGCTTTTAAGGGCACATCCTCTGGATTTTCTATCGCCACGACGCGCCGGATGCGGCGTCGAACGAGGCGCGATGGCGCTGGCGCCGTGCGCGCAGCATCGCGGCATGAAGTGACGGTCGAGAGCTAGACATTCCGCAGCACCGGCAAGGTCCGACACCCCGGATTTTCCTCGGACACCGCCGCATTGTCCTCCGACATCAACGGCGGCTGGGTCGATTTATCGATCGCGGCGCACGCTGCGGCGACACTTCGCCTCGGCGCGCTGTTCGATCTGGCGGACGCGCTCGCGGGAGAGGCCGAGGATCTCGCCGATGTCGCGGAGCGTCAGCTCGTCGTCCTGCAGGATGCCGTAGCGGAGTTTGAGGATCGTCTTCTCTTCGAGCGTCAGCTCTTCGATCGTCTGCTGCACGGCCGCGCGCTGGCGGAGCGCCTGGAGGTGCGGCATCCGGCTCCGCGCGATGTCCGACGTCATCCTTTCCGAGAGGTCGCCCAGCTCGTACCAAAAGCGCGGCCACGCCTTCGAGTTGGGGTTCGTGTAGAGCAACAGGACCGCGAGCTCGCTCTCGCTGATCTCCAGCTTCTCGCAGACCTTCGCGGTTCCGGCGGCGAGGACGCGCGCGACGTTCTCGCGCTCGCGATTGAGGAAGCTCGCGATTTCGTGCAGCGTCATCGGCACGTTGTCACTGACGCCGTGACGCAGCGTGAGAACTAGACGCTCCTTCGGCGAGAGCACCGACATTTGCGCGAGCAGCTCCTGCCGGCGCGACTGAACCTGCATCTCATCCTCGGCCGAGGGGATCGTCGTCTGCTCGATCATCTCGCCGAGCTCGGTGTGCGAGTCGTCGTCGAGCTCCGCCGAGAGCGAGAAGTTGTCGCTGTTCGCCTGGAGGAGCGTCTGCACTTCCTTGACCGTGACGCCCAGCTCCAGCGCCAATTCTTCCGGCGTCGGGATGTGATTGTTGTCGTTCATCGCCGCCGCGATCGCTTTGTCGAGGCGGTACATCAGGTTCGCGCGTTTCGGCGGAAGGCGGAACGCGCCCCCCTGCTCGCTGAGTGCGTGCAGGATCGCCTGCCGGATCCACCAGACGGCGTAGGTGATGAATTTGACGTTCTTGTCGGGGTCGTACTTCTTCGCGGCGTGGATCAACCCGATGTTGCCTTCGTTGATCAGGTCGAGGAAGTGGACGTGCGCGTTGCGATAGCGCTTCGCGTACGACACCACGAACCGCAGATTCGCGCGGACGAGCTCCTCGAGCGCCGCCTTGTCGTTCTGCTCCTGGACACGCTTTCCCAGCTCACGCTCGCGTTCGGGCGTCAGCCGCGGGACCTGCGAGATCTCCTGCAGATAGTGATTGAGGAGATCGTACGACTCGTCGCGTTCTTCGTGCCGGGCCATGTGTTGGATCGAGAGGAAGAGATTCTACCCGAATCAGTCCTCGGTCCTCGGTCCTCGGTCCTCAGTCCTCGGATCGGTTTCCTTCCGAGGACCGAGGTCCGAGGACCGAGGACCGAGGACCGAGGACTTTTCTCACGGTTGTGGAGCGGGCGGCTGTGGCGGTGGCGGCGGGTTGTACGGTTCCGGCGTCGTGTGACCGCGGTGACAGGTGCCACAGGCGACGCTCGGCGGCGCTTCGGTGCCGTGCGGCAGCTTCGAGATGTAGTTGCCGTTGATGTCGCGGACCATCCGGATCATCTGGCGCGCGACCTTCTTCTCCGGCTTCGCGTCGGACGGGAAGTCGAACGTCGGGCGCGGCTCGGTCGCGGTCTGCACGTGGCAGTGCTCGCAGCGTGTGCCGAGGGCGCGGGCGAAGCCGCGCATCGTGGCGATCAGCTCATCGTGCGTGATGTTCGGCGAGAGGACCTGCAGATTGTGGAACTCGAGATTGTCGGACTTCGCGGGCATTGCCTTCTGCTGGCGGATGGCGGTGCAGCCGGCGATCATCACAATGATCGCCACCAGGGTGAAACGGCGCATGGGCAGCTCTCCTCACTTTGTCCCGAGCCGCGCGAAAGAGTGCGGCTCGTTGATGTGAGCGAGCATTTTATCGGCATCGATGACGGCGCGGACAACCACGGTGTCCGAGTGGTCGTGGGTCGCAAGCATGAACTCGACTCGATTGTCGTCGAGCGGCCTGGCGAGGATGTACGTGAACTCCCCCTTCTTGCTCGATCGCGCCTGCACCAGCGGGCTGAAACCGGCGCCCGCCGCCTTCCGGATCGTCGCCGTCAGGCCGTCGTAATCGATCGCGGTGCGGCTCTCGCCTTCGAAGGTCGCGAGCTGGAAGTCGTAGACGCCGTCCGGATGGATGATCCAGACGGCGAAACGAGCGAGGCCGAGGAGCGGGACGTACGTCGGGTGCATCTGCGTGCGCGACTCGACGGCGCGGACGACGTCCCTGAATCCGGCGTGCAGCGGCAGCGCCGCGAAGAGGAGGAGAGCAAAGAGAGCGGCGTGCTTGTTCATCTACTTCCCCTTGCTGATGTGAGGGATGCCGAACTGCCCCTCGAGCGACGCGAGCTTGTCGATGTCGATCGCGCCGACGAGATTGACGAGCGTCAGCTCGCGCGGCTCCGCGGAGATGATCAGCATGCCGGCGATGTTCTCGCCGCGCATGTCGAGGTATATGTCGACGTTCTCTTTCAGCTTGCTGCGGACGGTGACCATCGGCTTCCAGTTCGGGCCGAGTTGCGCACGGACCTTCTCGACGACGCTCCGGTCGTACTGGCCCTCGCTGTCGAATTCATAGCTGTGAACGTAGATGCCGGTGAGCGACTTGATGAGGTCCCGCGCCTGACGCTCGTCGGGATCGCGGTCGTTGAGGAACTTCGACGCGAGGCGGAGCATCGGTCCGTCGAGCGTGACGTCGGTCGATTCGCTGGCGCGCTCGGCGAGCGCGGGAAACTCAAGGTTCAGGCGCTGGGCGTGAAGCGGCGCGGCGAGTGCGGCGAGAAAGATGAGCAGCGTGATCTTGCGCATGGTGGATTCCCTTTCAATGCGAGCCGATTTCGAAAACATGTTGCTGTGCGGTACGGACTTTCGAGCTGGCGATGTGCAGCGCCACGAGGACCTCTGCGCGCGCCCGCTCCCCCTCGCGACGCTCGATCGCCTTCTGCGCCGCCCACCCGCCGGCAATGGCGGTGAGCAAGAGACCGGCGGCGATGGCGCGCGCGAAGCGCGGCCGCATCCCCTCTCCCTCCGGGAGAGGGTGGCGCGAAGCGCCGGGTGAGGGGCGTGCCTCCACGCGAATCGCGTTTACGACCCTCCCGGCAAATCCGTCCGAAGCGGACTGCCTGGCGAGGGCGCGTTTGAGGTCGTCTTCGAGGTTGTGCATCAGTGGTCTCCCAGCTTCTTACGCAGCGCGACCAGCGCGCGGTGCAGGTG
>DASYSN010000635.1:0-4208 GCA_036003305.1 Thermoanaerobaculia bacterium | reverse complement strand
AGCAGCATCCCCGCGGCGACGAGTTGCCACGGAAGCTTGACGTCAGATACGCGGCTGAGCAGGAAAAGATTCAGACCGTAGGCGCCGGCCACGCCGAGAACGAGGCCGGCAGTCGTCGTGATCCAGTTTTCAGCAAGAAAGTGGCGAAGGATGTCGCCACGTGTGGCGCCAAGGGCGCGGCGCGTGCCGATCTGCTTCGTGCGCTCGGCGACGCTCATGGCCGTGACGCCGACGATGCCGAGAGCGGTAACCACGATCAGCGCGATGATGAGAGCGGTCATTCCGCCGATCGCGATGCGGTTCGTGCGAAAAAATCCGTCTTTGATCGATGCGACGGTCGTCGTCTTGATGACGCGGTTCGGATTCAACTTCACCAGTCCCGGCTCCATCTCCGCGATCACCGCTTTCATCGCTCCCGGCTCGGTTCGGACCAGGTAGAAACAACCGTTTCCGTCGTACGCACGGCCCGGCGTGAATAGGGTGTACTCGCCGATGTTCCAGGCGTACGGGTTGTAGAAATTGTCGAAGACGCCGATCACGGTGCGGAAACGCGTCGGATCGGAACCGGACCGGATCACCTTGCCGACGGCGTTGGTGTTCCCCCACAGCTTCTTCGCCAGAACCGAGTTGATGATCGTGACTCTCGTCGGCGTGTTCGGATCGGTCGGCGTGTCAGTCGGTATGAAATTTCGTCCGGTGATCAGGTGGACGCCCAGCGTGTCGAAGATCTCGCTGGTCGTCGGATAGATCTGCGCCTGGAACTTCCCGCTGACGCCGTCGACCTGGAAGACGCCGGAGCTGCCGCCGCCCTGCCACGGGAGGAAGTACGTCGCGGCCGCGTTCTTGACGCCGGGCATCGTGCGCAACGCCCGCAGGTCCGCGTGGACGGCGTTGTCGATGAAGGAGGGGTCCTTCCATTCGGAGCCGAACGGGTCGGCCCTGACGAAGAGAAGGTTGTCGTCGTCGAATCCCGACGCCTTCAACATTCCTTTTCTCTGGTCGAGGATCATGTTGAGGCAGTTCGTGACGATCGTCAGCGTGATCGCGATCTCGAGAATGATGATCGCGAACCGGGTGCGGTTGTGCCCCATGGCGCGAAGAATCGGACCGATGTTCATGCTGCCTCCTTACTGAAGCTTTAGTTGCATCGCTGGGGCGATAGAACAGATGCGCCACGCCGGGTAAATGCCGGCCAGGAGACCGGCGACGAGAGACAGCACGATCGAAACGCCGATCATTTCGGCGTCCAGTGCCACTCCAGCCACGGAGTTCCCGTTCGGCCCCTTCAGGATGGCCGCGATGAAGCCGAGCGTCGCTACCGACAGCAGCAGTCCCAACGCCCCGCCGACGACGCCGACCACCTCGCATTCGACGACGTGCTGCCAGAACACCTGGACCTTGCTCGCGCCGAGGGCGCGCCGTACGGAGACCTCCGGGATGCGCGCCAGGAACTTGCCCAACAGCAGCCCGACGAGATTGAGCGAGCAGACGACGAGAAAGAGCAGCGAGATGATGCTCATCGCCTTCACCGGCTTCGGAACGAGGCCGAATTGGACGCCGATGTCGGTCATCGAGTCGATCTGGACGTTCAGAGGCCGGCCGAAACGTCCATGTTTCTTCTCGTCGCGGACGTAGTTCTCGACGAAGTCGCGATAAGCGGCCCGCTGGCTCGCCGACGGCAGCTCGACCCAGTACTGGACGAAATCCTGTTCCGACTGCAGCCCCTCTTCGAACGTGTTGCCGCTCGATTTCCAGCCGTCGCTGTCGCCGCTCGACTGGAGCTTCATGATCGGCGTGAAGTTGAACGGCATGAAGATGCTTTCGGGTGCCACGGGACCCTGCTGCTGGTCGTAGTAGCGGTAGGAGGGGCGCCAATCGGGCGAGATCACGCCGGCGACCTTGAAGCTGCGGTCGGCGATCCGCACCGTCTTGCCGACGCTGTTGCCGCCGCCGAACAGCTTCTGGTTCATCGCGGCGTCGATGACGATGACCTGTTCCGGCTTTGCGTCGGCCGCCTTGTCCCATCCCGACCCGTACTGGAACGGGATGCCGAACATCGGGAAGAAGTCGCTGAACGTGAGGCGGACCGTCTCCCGGAACGGCCGGATCTTCGCGGACGCCGGAAAGACGAACATCTGCGAAACGAACGACCCCGTCTGGTGCGTCGGGATCGTCGACCGCAGCAGCGCGCGTGTGTCTTTGTACGTGAGCTGTGGCGGGAGCGACTTCGGATCGTCGGCGACGTACGCGCGCGACGGGTCCCAGTTGTCGAGCCGGACGTAGAAGAGCGACTGGCTCTTGCCGGGGAGCGGGTCCTTCTCGAAGACGTGCCGCAGGGCGATGAAGGTCGTCGAGATGCAGATACCGAGGGCGATCGCTCCGATGAGCACCGCCGTGAGAACGGGAGTGCGCCGGAGACTGCGTAGCGCGGTGTGTACGTGGTATCCGAACATGGCGCCTCCTCAGTTGAGCATCGCGCCAACACCGCCGGCGCCGTCGGCCGCGAGCGTCACGCGCGGACGTTCGACGTCGACGATGCGGCCGTCGAACACGTGCAGTTGCCGGTGCGCCCGTTCGGCGCACTCGGGACTGTGCGTGACCATCACGATGGTCGTGCCGGAGTCGTTGATCCGCTCGAGAAGGTCCATGATCTCGCGCGTCATGACGGAGTCGAGGTTGCCGGTCGGCTCATCGGCGAGGATCAGCTTCGGCTCGCCGGCGAGCACGCGCGCGATCGCCACGCGCTGCTGCTGGCCGCCCGAAAGTTGCGACGGCAGGTGCTTCGTTCGCGCCGAGAGGCCGACCATCCCGAGCGCCCCCTCGATCCTCCGCTTCCGCTCGCTCGCCGGCAGCCCGCGGTAGCGCAGCGGGACGTCGACGTTGTCGAACACCGACAGGTCAGGGATCAGGTTGAACGACTGGAAGACGAAGCCGATCGTCCGATTCCGGATCTGCGACATCTCGCGGTCGGAGAGCCTGCTGACGTCCTGGCCGTTCAGCAGGTACGTTCCGGAGTCGAACGTGTCGAGCAGGCCGGCGACGTTGAGAAATGTCGTCTTGCCGGAGCCGGACGGGCCGGTGACGGAGACGAACTCGCCGGCGCCGACCAGCAGCGAAAAGTCCTCCAGCGCGTGGGTCTCAATCGATTCGGTCCGGTAGATCTTCTTGATGTGCTTCATCTCGAGCATGGGATCTCCTATCGCAGCATCACGTTCGTGGCATGTTGGAAAGGGGTGGTGTCGGAGACGACGATGGTGTCGCCCTCTTTCAGTCCGTCGACGATCTCGACTTCGCTGGTGCTCATGGCGCCGGTGCGGATCTCGCGTCGCGTGGTCATCTTTCCGTCGACGACGTAGCACGCGCGGCCACCTTCCGCTTCGAGGAAGCCGCCGCGCGGCACCTTCAGCACGTTGTGCTTCGACTCGAAGGTGAGGCGCGTCGTCAGCCGCTGGTTCTGCCGCAGTCCGGCCGGCTTCTCGCCGTCGAATGCGACGGCCGCCGCGAGCTCGCTGTTGACCACTTCCGGCGAGATGCGAATGACCTTGCCGGGATACGTGCGGCCGTTGAACGAGATCTCGGCCGGCGTTCCGACCGACGCCTCGTTCGCGTACTCCTCGGGGAGCGCGATCTGCAGCTCGAGCGATGACAGATTGACGACGCTCAGCACCGCCTGATTCGGCGCCACGGCGTCGCGGTCCTGAATGGAGACGGTCGACACCATGCCGTCGAACGGCGCGCGGATCGTGAGGTCGTTGACGCGCTTCTGCAGCTCGCCAACGACCGACTCCTCGCGCCGCACCTGCTGCTCGCGCGTCGCGACCTCGAAGCCGAGGGATTCGTGCGAGAGCTTCGTCTGGCTCTTCGCCTGGTCGAGCTCCATCGCCGCGATGCGGACGTTGTCCTGCGCCGTCTCGTGATCGGCGGAGTTGGCGAGGCCTTCCTTGAAAAGACGCTCGACACGTTCGAGTTGCCGCTTCGAAGCCTCGAGCCGCAGCGCCAGCAGATCGATCTGCTGGCCGTCCTTCAGCTCCGTCTGACGCGCGACGATCTTCTGGCGGTCGAGCTCAGCGCGCGACGTCAGAAGCTGCGCGTTCGCCTGATCGAGCCCGGCCTGCAGCTCCTTCGAGTCGATGACCGCGAGGATGTCGCCCGACTTCACCTGGATGCCGGCGCGCGTCCTCAGCGAGACGATGCCTTGCCCTGGGCTG
>DASYSN010000634.1:0-8994 GCA_036003305.1 Thermoanaerobaculia bacterium | reverse complement strand
GTGAAGCAGCTCACAGGCGACGCGCTGCTGGTGCACACGCGCGAAGGAACGGATGCGACGATCGCGCTGACGAAGGCGACGGTCTACAAGCGCGGCGACGCGGATGCGAAGCGCGCCGATGTCGTTCCGGGCGCGCGCGTGGTCATCGATATGACGACCGACGGGAAGAGCGCGGAGATCGTGAGGATCGGCGTCGGGAAGTAGCGCGAGGGGCGCGGGCTGGAAAGCCCGCGCCACACCAGGAGAGAGAGCCGTTACTTCTTGAGGGTCTTGACGAACGTGGCGACGGCCTTGGCACCGGCCTCGTCGACTTTCGTCTTGTGCTGCGCGTTGGTGGTGAGGAACGTGACGATGTCGGCCTCGGTCTTCGCGGTCGTCGTCAGGTTCGCCTTGGCGAGCTTGGAGCCGTCAGGCCCGTGGCAGGCAGCGCATTTCGCCTTGAAGAGCGCGGCGCCGTCCTCGGCCATGGCCGGAAGGGCGATCGCGGCAAGAAGCACCAGGATCAAGATCGTTGCGGTTTTCTTCATGTTGAAACCTCCGGTGACATTCATCTCTCATCCCCGCAATGGGGTGATGTGTCACCCAACGCACGGGTGCGTGACGATGCAACTCTCCGCGGTGTGCGCCGTAAAACCGACACATGAAGAACGCAGCGTTGATCGTGACGTTTCTCTTCGCCGCCGGCGCCGCGCAGGCCGGCTGGTTCGACGAATGTGAGCACCGGGCTCATCGCTCGGCTCAGATCGACATGGCGGGGGTGTCACACGTCGTCGTGATCGCGAAAGCCGGGTCACTCCGCGTGGAAGGACGTGACGGGGTTCGCACCGTCGCCGCTTCGGGCGAGGCCTGCTCCTCAGACGAGGACGTTCTTCGCGACATCACGCTCACCGCGACGCGCAGCGGCTCGACCGCGACGATCGAAGCGCATGTGCCGTCGCTGAACGGCTGGAGCTTCTTCGGCGGCAGCAACGCGGCGCTCGATTTCACGGTGACGTTGCCGTCGAACGTTT
The DNA here is from genome assembly GCA_036003305.1 of Thermoanaerobaculia bacterium. GTDB lineage: Bacteria > Acidobacteriota > Thermoanaerobaculia > Gp7-AA8 > Gp7-AA8 > DASXHZ01. The sequence continues at coordinate 7,984 of DASYSN010000634.1, read as the reverse complement.
CCGTCGACATCGACGACACGTCCGGTGGCATGACGGTCGTCAACGTGGGCACGTGCTCGATCGACGACACGTCGGGAGAGATCGACGTCCGCCGCGTGCATGGCGACCTGACGATTCGCGATACATCCGGCGCGATCATCGTCGAGGACGTCGCCGGCGGCGTTCATATCCCGCGCGATACGAGCGGCGAGATCGAAGTGCGGCGCGTCGGCGGCGGAGTCGCGATCGACGAAGACAGCTCGGGCGCCGTGACGATCTCGAACGTGAAACGGAACGTGTTCATCGGGCATAAAGGATCGGGCAGCATCTACGTCAGCGACGTCGGCGGCGACTTCACGGTCGATCACAAGGGAAGCGGCGGGGTCGACTACGTGCGCGTCGCGGGGCATGTGAGCATTCCGGAACGGCGGCACCGCAGGTAGGGCCGGCTGAGAGCCGGCCCCACACACACGTTAGAGAGAATTCAGGAACGCGAGGAGCTGCGATTTGCTGCCCGAGTCGAGGGCGGCGAATCGGTCGCGCGCCGCGCGGGCCTGACCGTCATGGCCGAGGATCGCGTCGGTGAGCGTCGAGGCGCGGCCGTCATGGAGATAGCGCGTGATGGCGCGGAGACCCCACAGCGGCGCGGTTCGCATCTCGCGTCCGGTTGCGTTGCCCATCGCGATTCCATCGCCGAGCGAACCCATGTCGTGCAGCAGGAAGTCGGAGTAGGGGTGGAACGGCTTGTTGTCGAGGGCGGCGATGTCGGAAGAGCCGGTGTGCATCGTCGGCATGTGACACGACGTGCAGCCGATTGTGTCGAACACCTGCTCGCCGGCCGTGACGTCGCTCGTGATCACGCCGCGCGACGGTGCCGCGAGCATGGTCATGAAGTTGTCGAAGGCCTCCACGCCGTCGCCGAGGTCGTTCATGTCCGGACGGGGATTCCACTTGAGCTGACTGCAGTCGCCGTTCGGGCAGTTCTCGTTCGGGAAGAGCGGATTGGTGATTCCCATCTCGTTCAGGTACGCGTCGCCCGAGAAGACGAAGAGCGACGGCACCTGGCTCTTCCAGCCGAACTTGCCGGCCGCCTGCAGCCCGGTGGCGACGTTGGTGACGACGTTGACGCGGCCGGCCGTTCCGTCGCCGCGCTGCGCTTCGAGTGCCGCGAGCGCGAACAGCGTCTGGTCGGGAACCGCGTCGACGTAGCCGAGACCGAAGAGCGGAGGAGTGCGGCGGTGAGCGACGATCGTGGCGGCTGCCGGCACCGTCTCCGGCGCGAAATTGTGCGTCGAGCCGTCGGCGCGGGTGATGGCGTGGTCCTGGATGAGCGACCCGCCGTACTGCGCCAGCGGATCGAACTGGCCGTTCGTGGTCGTGCCGAAGCGCGTGACGAGACGCTCGCTGCCGCCGCCGACCGCCGGAACGCTGTGACACTCCACGCACGAGCGTCCGTTGAAAACGGGGCCGAGTCCGTCGGCGACGCCTTCGGCGCTGTTGAACTCCGTTTTGCCGTCGGCGAACGCGCTGCTCTGCGATGCCGTGAGTCCCGGCAGCGGGTCGCCGAATTGCGGGGGAGCATCGCTCGCCGCCGAAGCGGCGACGAGCGATGCGAAGGTTGCGATTGCGAGTCCTGCGGTGGCCAGCCTCAAGCTAGTTCCCCGCGACGAACAGGTGTCCGGCGTTCTGGGAGTAGATACGGCCGGCGTTGTCGATCGATGTCGGCGTGTAGGCCGCGCCGAGGGCGAGCTGCTGGAAGATCTTGCCGCCGCAGTTGAAGGTCGAGGTGCCGCAGCCCGGTGCGACGCTCACGATGCCGCCCTGCTGGATCTTGTAGAGCCAGCCGTCTTCGCTGTTCGCGTAGGCGTTGCCCTGCGCGTCGATGACGAAGGCGTTGACGCACCATTCGAATCCGTTCGGGTTCGTCGTGGTGCAGGTGACGTTGCCGTTTGCGTCGCGGGTGCAGCTGTCGTGGTTCGTGCTCAGGTACTGCCACTCGATGGTCATCAGCTTGTCGCCGCGGTCCGCGAGCGCGTCGGCGCGGAGGGTCGGGCTGAGCTGCGTGACGAAGTACTGCTCGGGATAAGCGCGTCCGCTGGTGTCCGACGGGCAATACGTCTCGTCGTCACAATAGGAGCCGATTTCGCCGTAGTGATTGTCCTTCGTTACGATGGAGAAGGTGCCGTTGTGGCTGTAGATGCCGGGGGTGACGTCCCAACCGAAGAAGTAGCCGCCGAGATACGAACCGTCGGAGCCGAAACGCATCATGTGGCCTTGGTCGTAGGTGTAGCGGCAGAACGCGCCGAAGATGACGGAGCCGTCGGGCGCGACGACCGGGGTGGACGACTGGTCATCGAGGACGCGGCCGCCGCCGGGACGGTTGGTCGCCGGATCGACGCCGTAGAGCGAGCCGACGCGGCATCCGCCCGGAGCGCCGTTCGCCGGAAGCGTGCCTCCGAGAGAGACCGGAACGCCGCAGCCGTCGTGGAAGCGGTCGCGGAGCGTCGCCAGCCACTTCTGCGTCAGGTTCGGGTTCACCGCGACGAGATACGCCTCACGGCTGATGAAGTGCGCACGCGAGATCACATAGATCGTGCCGTTCGGAGCGATTGCCGGCGCCGCGTTGATGCCGGGACGCTGCGTGCCGCAGGTGACGGTCGGCGCGACGGCGGTCGGCGACGGCGGCCAGGGGAGCTGCGTCGTCGAGAACGCGTTCGAGCACTGATCGGTGGCGCCCGGGGCGCCCGCGGTGAGCGTCGCCCACGGCACGGCCGTGATCGCGTTCGACGGCGTGATCTTCACGAGCCACGCACCCTGGATGTCGTTCTGGAAGAAGTTGTTGTCGTCCGTAAAGTAGACGGCCGTGTAGTAGATGTTGCCGGAGCTGTCGACGGTGATCGGGCTGGTGAGGTCGAGATTCGACTTCGTTCCGCCATCGTCGGTCGGGAACGGGTTGAGACGAACGGAGGTCCCCGTCAGCTTGTTGACGCGGAAGACCGAGCCGCCCTTGCCCGGAACGTAGATCGAGCCGTTCGCGAGCGCGGGGTGGAAGACCGGTTCCCAGTCGGTGAGCAGGTTGCCGGGCGCGTTCCAGTCGCTGGTGAACTGCCAGGCGACGTTCAGAGCGGTGTGCGAGCCGTTCCACGTGTACTTCGTCTCGCCCCACTGCTGCGAGGAGTAGTTGCGGGGGTTGTAGGTCCCGCCTTTGAACATCATGTAGACGTCGTTTCCGTCGACGAGCGGCGCCTGGTAGTGCGCGAAGAGATCGGCGGAGCCGTAGATCGTGACGCCGCCCTGCTGCTCGTCGGGCACGAGCGGGTCGTAGACGATGTTGACGAGGTTCCGGTTCAGATTTTGACCAATGACGCTTGCCTGGCCGGTGTGCTGCGCGTTGAGCACCCATTGGGGCCAGTCTTGGGCAAAGAGCGGGACGGCGAAGAGAAGTACGAGAAGAGAGAAGAGAGACATCGAGAACCGAAGTCGCATGGTGGGCACATCCTCCTTATGGATCGTCGTAGAGTGACGATGTATGGAAGGAGGGATCGGTAACGTATCAGTCCCTACCGCCAAAAATGGAAGCTACCAAGTAATTGCTTCCAGGATGCCGCCGAGCTCTTCCGCTGAATGGAAGAAATGATGCGGGTTTTCGGCGCGCAGTTTCTCGGCCGGAGTCTTCCCGGAGGCGATGGCGATGGTGGTCGCATCGTGCGGGGCGCCGCAGCGGACGTCGTAGATGGAGTCGCCGATGATCACGACTTCCCGCCCCCGAAAACGGTGGCCGTCGATCTTCGAAGCGCGCTCGACCGCGATGGGCGGCAGCTCCTCGCGCTTCGCCGAGTCGCTGCCGAAGGCGCCGAACGGGAAGTAGTCATTCAGTCCTGCCGGTGCCAGTTTCAGACGTGCGCCCCGCTCGATGTTGCCGGTCAGGAGTCCCAGCGTGACGTGATCGATCGCTTCCAGGCGTTCGAGCAGCTCGCGGATGCCGGGCAGGACGCGCACCCGCTCCGCCGTGGCGTGGATGGCGAGCTCGCGAATGTAGGCGTCCCAAAGCTGCGGAGCACGAGCGGAGATCTGCTCACCGGTGAAGCCGGCGTCGTGGAGCACCATCGACGTGATCTGCGGGTCGGTGCGGCCCGAGAAGTCGTAGCGGGTGAGATCTCCTTCGAAGCCGTACGTTTCGCGCAAGGCGAGGGCGTAGGAACGGCGCGCGGCGCCGCTGTCGGTGATGAGCGTTCCGTCGATGTCGAAGAGTACGAGGCGCCGCGGCATGGGCGGTGCGAGTCTACGCGATACACTCCGCGCCGCACATGAAGCGGGCCTCGCTCCTCGTCCTTTTCCTCACCGTTTTCATCGATCTGATCGGCTTCGGGATGGTGATCCCGTTCCTGTCGTTCTACGCGCGCGAGTATGGCGCGAGCGGGACGACGGTCGGGGCGGTGGTCGGTATCTACTCGATCATGCAGTTCTTCTTCGCGCCGATCTGGGGACGGGTGTCGGACCGGATCGGCCGCCGCCCGGTGATTCTGATCAGCCTGACCGCGAGTTGCATCGGCTACTTTCTCTTCGGTTTCGCGCATTCGCTGTCCGTGCTCTTCGCTTCACGCGTCATCGCCGGCGTCGGCGGCGCGAACATCGGGACGGCGCAGGCGTACATCGCCGACACCACGACGGTCGAGAACCGCGCCAAGGGGATGGGCCTCATCGGCGCCGCGTTCGGCCTCGGCTTCATCCTCGGCCCGCCGCTCAGCGGCGTGCTCTCGGAAGTCGGCATCCGTCGCGGATGGCACGGCAACCTGCTGCCGGGCCTCGTCGCGGGGTCGATGTCGGTCATCGCGCTCTTCATCGCCCTCCTGGTCCTCGGCGAGTCGAAGAAGCCCGACACCACCGTGCGCACCGGTCTGCCCCCGCAGTTCGACAAGCGCGTCTGGGCCGAGCTCGGGGACCAGAAGATGCTCGCGGCGATCATGGCGACGCTCTTTCTCATGCTGCTGGCGGTCGCCGGGATGGAGACGAGCGTGACGTTGCACGCGAGCGACCGCTTCCACTTCAAGCAGCTCCAGCTCGCGTACTTTTTCACCTTCATGGGCGTGATCGTCGCCGTGATCCAGGGGGGGCTGGTCGGCAAACTCGCAAAACGATTCGGCGAGCGCACGCTCGTCGCCTTCGGGACGGCGTCGTATACGCTGGGCCTCGCACTCGTGCCGGAGATCTGGCGCGTTTCGCTGCTCTACGTCGTCGCTTTCTTCATCTCGATCGGCACGGGGCTCTGTTATCCCTGCCTCACGTCGCTCGTCACGAAGGCGTCGCCGGCGCGGGAGCACGGCAGCATGCTCGGCATCGCGACGGCGGTCGGCTCACTGGCGCGTTTCGTCGGGCCGATCGCGATGGGCTTCATGTACGATCTGGCGAAGGCTCGCGGCGCGTTCTACGGCGGCGCGGTGCTGACTTTCGCGGCGTTTCTGATTGCCATGATGATGCGCCGCATGCCGCTCCGGGAGGCTTGATTGGCAATTCTGAAAGTGGCGCGGCTGGGACATCCGGTCTTGCGGCAGCACGCGTCGGACGTCGAGGTCGCGGACATCAAAGCGGGAAAGTTCAACGATCTCATTCAGGACATGATCGAGACCATGCACGCGTACGAAGGCGTCGGGCTCGCCGGTCCGCAGGTCCACCTCCCGCTCCGCATCTTCGTCTTCGAGGTGCAGGAGAAGGTCGCGAAACGGCGCGGAGGCAAGCCGCTCCCGGCCGGCGTCTTCTTCAACGCCACGTATGAAGGCATCGGCGACGAACGGATCACCGACTGGGAGGGCTGTCTCAGCGTCCCATTCCTCGGCGGCGAAGTGGCGCGTTACAAGAATCTCCGCATCGGCGGCGTCGACCACACCGGAGACGTCGTCGAAGCCGAGGTGAGCACCTTCACCGCGCGAATTTTCCAGCACGAGATCGACCACACGGACGGACACGTGTACCTCGACCGGATGGCGGATTTAACGACGCTCGGCTACACCATCATCCTGTAGGGTACGTAGAACGGCCGGGTGTACTTCGCGAGCAGGTTCTCGACCTTGTGGACCCAGACGGCGGTGTTGAGCACCACCGCCTGACGCTTCGTCAGTTGCGGATAGTTCCCGTAGACCACGAGCGCGTCGTTGCCGGTGCAGTTCGCGGCATGCGCTTCAGTGTAGCGCCGCCAGCACGGAGAGTGTTGCGTCGACCTCCTCGTCCGTCGTGAAACGCGACATCGAGAATCGAACGGCGGCCGGTTTTCCCATCGCGCGCATCGTCGCCGTCGGTTCCGTCTTGCCGGAGAAGCAGGCACCGCCGCCGGAGACGCAGATCTCCGCTTCGTCGAGCGCTCGCAGGACCGCGCTCGCGTCGATGCCGTCACATGTCACGTTCGACGTGTTCGGAAGCCGCGGTTGCGACGAACCGTGAATCTCGACGCCGGAAAGCGACGACTCGAACCGGTCGCGAAGGGCGCGGACGCGATCGAAGTCGCCGAGGTGCTCGCGTGCGAGACGTGCGGCGACGCCGGTGCCGACGATCGACGGTACCGGCTCGGTGCCGGAGCGGAGTCCGAGCTCCTGGCCGCCGCCGTACCAGAGCGGCGTCAATTTCAATCCGCTGCGAATGGCGAGGGCGCCGACGCCCTTCGGCGCGTGAAACTTGTGGCCGGAGATGGTGAGGAAGTCGGCGTCGAGCGCGCGGACGTCGACCGCGATTTTGCCGGCCGCCTGCACCGCGTCGACGTGGACGAGCGCGCCGCGCGCGTGCGCTATGTCCGCGATCTTCGCGATCGGGTGAATGACGCCGGTCTCGTTCTGCGCGAGCATCACGGTCACGAGGAGGGTGCGGTCATCGATCGCCGACTCCATCGCATCGAGATCGATCGCGCCGCTGCTGTCGACGCCGACGGTCGCGAGCTCGATCAGCCCGCGCTGCTCGAGTGCTTTCAGGAGCGTGAGCACCGAGGGATGTTCGACGGCGGTCGTGACGATCCTTGTCCGCTCGCGGGGAGCGTCGATCAGGCCGCGGATGACGAGGGCGTTTCCTTCCGTCCCGCAACTGGTGAAGACGACCTCCTCCATATCCGCGCCGATCAGTGCCGCTACCTCGGCGCGAGCTGCCTCGACCGCATCGTGTGCGCGGCGGCCGAGGAGGTGCGCGGCGTGAGCGTTGCCGTACACGGCCGTGTAGTACGGCGACATGGCGGCGACGACTTCGTCGGCGACGCGGGTGGTCGCGTTGTTGTCGAGGTAGATCATGAGCGGCGCGGATTATCCGCGCTTTTGCGGTCCTTTCACGACACTTTTGCGTGTCGGTCACGGATCGCGGCGAATCGCGAAAAGTCGTCCCGATTTTTGACGGTGCGGCGCGCGGACTCCTGATGAACGGCGCCTACATTCAACTCATACAAACCGCATCGTCGAGAACCGGCAGCGTGTTGTATGAGAGAGAGACAGGCAGGCCGATGGCGCGCGTGGCGTCATCGGCCTGACTGTTTCTGGGAACTTCTTCAAATGTCGAGGAGAAACTTCTCGGGATCGTCGACGCGTGTGCTGTCGTACTCGGCCTGGAGATCGGTCTTGTGCTTCCACTCCATCTCGGCGAGCTCGACGAAGAGTTTGCCGAGCTCGGTCGTGGGGGGCACCCGCTCCGCCAGGAACCGGAAGTACGACTCGCTGTCGCGCTCCCGTTCGAGCGCGAGCTTGAGCGCGCGGCTCAGGTCGAGGTCGTCGATGTCAGGCGGAAGCTCGATGTTCACCGGCTGCGGGTCGGGCGGGTCTTTGTGGAGCGTTTCGCGGAACTTTCTCTCGAGCTTCGCGCGGTGCACCAGCTCGAGGTCGGCCAGCTCCAGCATCCGCTTGCGCACGGACGGCTCGTGGGTCCGCTGCGACATCTTCTGATAGTAAACGCGCGTCTCGACTTCCGACTGAATCGCGTCGCGTAGGACTTCCTCGACCGTTGTCTCGAGCGGTTTCATCGACCCGCCGAGATGATATCG
>DASYSN010000633.1:0-4598 GCA_036003305.1 Thermoanaerobaculia bacterium | reverse complement strand
AGCTTCAGGCGGGATGGCGGCTTCTTCCGCCGGCTCGCCCTTGTCTTCCGTTCCGATGTACCGCTCTTCCGCGACGTTGTAGCCCTCGAGAACCGCATCGGCGATCTTCTGCGTGAACAGTCGGATGGCGCGGATGGCGTCGTCGTTGCCCGGAATGACGTAGTCGATGTCTTCCGGGTCGCAGTTCGTGTCGACGATCGCCACGACGGGGATGCCGAGCTTCTTCGCTTCCTTGACCGCGATGTACTCCTTCTTCGGGTCGATGACGAAGAGAGCGTCCGGCAGGCCGTCCATCTCGCGAATACCGATCAGGTTCTTCTGCAGCTTTTCCCGTTCACGATCGAGCGCGGCGCGCTCCTTCTTCGACATCTCCTTCTCGGAGTCGCCGAGGATCGCTTCGATCTCCTTGAGACGTTCGATCGATTTGCGCACGGTCGTGAAGTTGGTGAGCGTGCCACCGAGCCACCGGTTGTTCACATAGAACATCCCGCAGCGGTTGGCTTCCTCGAGGATCGCGTCCTGCGCCTGGCGCTTGGTGCCGACGAAGAGAACGCGCTTGCCCTGGGAGGCAAGATCCGAAACGAATGCCGAGGCTTCCTTAAAGAGCTTGAGCGTCTTCTGCAGGTCAATGATGTAGATCCCGTTGCGCTTGCCGAAGATGTACTTCTTCATCTTCGGGTTCCAGCGCTTGGTCTGATGACCGAAGTGAACGCCAGCCTCCAAAAGCTCTTTCATTGAAATAGAGACCGCCAAGTGAACCCTCCTCTCGAAATTTGTGTTTTTGTTCAGTCGATCAAAAAAAGAAGGACAGAAGCGTGGAGCCTCTGTCCTTCCGAGTTGCAAGCTTAGAGAAACGAGAACATGCGAACTAGCGCTTCGAGAACTGGAACCGGGCGCGGGCGCCCTTCTGCCCGTACTTCTTGCGCTCCTTCATACGCGGGTCGCGCGTGAGGAGGCCGGCCTTCTTGAGCCGCTTGCGCAGTTCCATGTTGTAGATCTGCAGCGCGCGCGAGATCCCGTGACGGATCGCGCCCGCCTGGCCGCTCGGGCCGCCGCCGTCGACCGTGACGACGATGTCGAACTTGTCGCCCGTCTCCGTCAGCGAGAGCGGCTGCTTGATGATCATCTTGAGCACGTCGTTCGAGAAGTACTCGTCGAGACCGCGGTTATTCACCTGAATCGAGCCGCTGCCGGGGCGAAGATGGACGCGCGCCGTCGAGGTCTTGCGCCGTCCCGTGCCGTAGTAGTCCACCAGAGCCATCTGTTCTCCTAGTCCTTACTTCGCGGGATCGAGCACTTCAGGCTTCTGCGCCTGATGCGGGTGCGCGGTGCCGCGATAAACCTTCAGCTTCTTGAGCATCTTCCGGCCGATCTTGTTCTTCGGCAGCATTCCCCACACTGCCTCTTCGATCATCTGCTCCGGCTTCTCGGCGCGCACGAACCGCGCCTCTTTCTGCTTCAGGCCGCCCGGATACAGCGAGTGCGACCGGTAAATCTTGTCGGTCTCCTTCTTTCCGGTGAGGAACACCTTCTCGGCGTTGATCACGATCACGTGATCGCCCGTGTCGAGGAACGGCGTGTAGGTCGGTTTGTTCTTGCCCGAGATGATCCGGGCAATCTCGGTGGCGAGGCGGCCGAGCACCTTGCCATCCGCGTCGATCACAAACCAATTCGGCTCGATGTCGCCCTGCTTCGGAAAATACGTACGCATGACTCTTCCTTGAACACTCACGATTCTTGGGTGGAGACTTCCGGGCGCAGGTGTGAACAGCCGCGGCGCCGCAAATCAAACACTCAAAGACAACTACACACCTTCCCTGAGAGAAGGGGCAAAACGGTAACACTGCCCAACACGGGACGTCAAGCGAAGCATTCCCAACCAGTTGTGATAGAAGCCGGACCCCATGCCGCCGTCTGCGTCCGCCTCCCTGATTGACGGAAAAGCCATCGCCCGCCAGGTCGAAGCCGAAGTCGCCGCCGCCATCGCCTGCCTCTCCTTCGCTCCTGGCCTCGTCGCTGTCCGGGTGGGTAACGATCCCGCCTCGGAGATTTATGTCCGCAGCAAGGCGAAGAAGGCGCAGGAGCTGGGGCTTCGGGGAAGCGAACGCGTCTTTCCCGAAACGATGACGGACGCTGAGTTGCTCGCCGAGGTCGACCGGCTCAACCGCGACGACGCGGTCGATGGCATCCTCGTCCAGCTCCCCCTTCCGAAGCACATCGACCCGCAGAAGGTCATCGACGCCATCGCCCCCGAGAAGGACGTCGACGGCTTCCATCCGATCAACGTCGGCAAGCTTCACCTCGGCCGGCCGACGCTCGCGCCGTGCACTCCCGCCGGCTGCATCCGGCTGATCGACTCCACCGGCGTCCCGATCGCCGGCGCGAACGCCGTCGTCATCGGACGCAGCGACATCGTCGGGAAACCGATGGCCGCCCTCCTCCTGCAACGCAGCGCGACCGTTACGGTCTGCCACTCGAAGACGCGCGACCTTGCTGCGATCACCCGCAACGCAGACATCCTGGTCGCCGCGATCGGGAGGCCGCGCTTTGTGACGGCGGACATGGTGAAGCCGGGCGCGGTCGTGATCGACGTCGGCATCAACCGCGGGGCAGACGGCAAGCTCGCCGGCGACGTCGACTTCGCGCACGTCCGCGAGGTCGCCGGCTCCATCACGCCGGTGCCAGGCGGAGTCGGCCCGATGACGATCGCGATGCTGATGAAGAACACCGTCACCGCCGCGGAGTGGAGACGCGCTTGATCGCAAAGCCGGACCTGCCGGTCCTGCGCGTCGGGCTTACCGGCGGGATTGCCAGCGGTAAATCGACCATTCGCGAGTTCTTCGCGAAGCTCGGCGCTGTCATGATCGATGCCGACCAGCTCGTCGCGGAGCTCTACCGCTCGGGCGCCGCCGGACACGAGGCTCTCGTTCACACGTACGGCCCCGAGATCCTTCGCCCCGACGGCGAGATCGACCGCGAGAAGCTCGCCGCCGTCGCGTTTCGGAGTCCCGAGGATGCGCAGAAGCTGAACCACCTCATCCATCCCCTCGTACTCGATGAAGCCGACCGGCGGATCGCCGGGATCTCGGATGGGATTGTGATCGTGGAGGCGACGCTCCTGATCGAGTCGGGAGCCGCACCGCGCTACGACAAGCTCGTCGTGGTCGACATCGAGCCGCAGACGCAGATCGCGCGCGGCGTCGCCCGCGGGATGTCGCGCGAAGAGCTCACCCGCCGCATCGCGAACCAGATGCCGCGGGAGGAACGGCTGCGCCACGCCGACTACGTGATCGAAAACAACGAAGACCTCGGCGCCGCCGAGAGGCGGACGTGCGAGGTCTTCAACGCGTTGCTCGAAGAGCTGAAACGACGCGAAGCTAAGTCGTCGTCGTAGAGCTCGTACCGGTGGTGCCGGTGCTTCCCATCGTCGATGTGCCGGTCGTCCCGGAAGTCGTCGTCTGGGTCGTCCCGGTCGTCGACGTGGCGTTGGTCTGCGTCATCATCGTGCCGGACGTATCGGTCGAAGTGCCGGAAGGCATCGCCGACGTCGCGCTCGACCCGGTGGTCGCAGCGGTATCGGTCATAGCCGTGCCGGTCGTCTCACTGCTGGTGGTGTTCTCGTTCGTCTCCTTCTTGCAAGCCAGGGCGAAGACGACGAGCGCCAGAACGCAAAGGACTGCCAAAGTCTTTTTCATCTCGTTCCTCTCACATCATCAAAGGTGGACACCCCCGGGCGGGGAATGCCTCTGCCTGCTGGGGAGCAACCGGAATGCCACTGAAAACAAAAACGCCCTGCGCGGGAGCGCAGGGCGTCTGAAAACGAACCGAAAGGAAGAGCTTACTTCTTGCTCTTCTTGGTTTCCTTCTTCGTCTCGACCTTCGTGGCGGTCGTGTCGGTGGCCGGGGCCGTCGACGACATCGCGGTGCCGGTGGTGCCGGTCATCGCCGTATCGGTCGAGGTCATGCCGGTGCCGGTCGTCGAGGTGGTGCTGGTCATCGACGTGTCGGTCGTCGACATCGTGCCGGTGGTTCCGGTGGCCGCCGTGTCAGTGGCCGGGGCGGTCGTCACGGTCGTGGCCGACGTATCGGACGTGGCCGTATCGGTGTTGACGTTCTCTTCCTTCTTGCAGCCGACCGCGAAAATCGCGACCGCGAAGAGCGCGATCAGGGTCATCACAAAAGACTTCTTCATCGTTTGAATCTCCTTCAATTTCTTCAGGCCGGTATTGGCCTGAGATTCTCTTTCCGTTGGAACGGCTGTTTTCAGTCCGAATCGTGAGGGTGCCGGAATCACCTCTTTTCGTATCTCGAAGCTTGCAGCGAAATCTCCGCTGTCCGTAATTCGATTCGGTAGTTGGGATCGGGCGTTGCCGGGAAGAGTGAGCCGGGTTTTGCGGCCCACGGAGCGCTAATATTAGAAATGAGTCCGTCGATGTCAAGCAGCGCGCTGCAACTTTTGCAAGAACCGAGCACATTCGCGGTGCGGTCGTTCGACGCCGCGACGATCCGTTACGACTTCTACGACGCCCCGTCGCGCTCGGTTGTCCTCGTCGTTCCGGGCTTCTGGCGCGACCGCCGGTACCCGTCGATGCAGCGCC
>DASYSN010000632.1:0-5393 GCA_036003305.1 Thermoanaerobaculia bacterium | reverse complement strand
CTGCTCCGGCGTCTCCCCCGCGCCCGACTGCTGGGCGATGATGAGTTGACGCGCTTCGCCGCGTAACGCGGGGAGGCGGGCCGCGAAGGCGAGCGCGCCGAGCATCGTCAGCACTCCGCCGGCAGCGACCGTCATCGGCGCGCCGATACGGTGCGCGAGCGCGCCGGCGATGAGCGCGCCGATCGGTCCCAATCCGACGAACATCATCGAGTAGACGGCCATCACGCGTCCGCGCAGCGCGTCGGGCACCATCGACTGGATCAGCGTGTTCGACGACGCCATCTGCACCATCATCGCGATGCCGACCGGCACGAGCACGATCACCGAGAGCATGAACGAGCGCGAGAAGCCGAATGCGATCGCGAAGAGGCCGAACGACGCGGATGCAATGGCGACCCATCGCCCGAGGCCGCTCACGGTCTGCCGCATCGCGAGCATAACCGATCCGATCAGCGCGCCGACGCCCGACGCTCCCATGAGGATGCCGAGGCCGCGCGCGCCGGCGTGGAAGATGTCGTCGGCGAAGACCGGCATCAGCACCGTGTACGGCATGCCGGCGAACGAGGCGAGGCCGAGGAGCAGGAGCAGCGCGCGGATCGGCGCGGTGTGTGCGACGTAGCGGAATCCTTCGACGATGTTGGCCAGCGGCGAGCTGCTGATCGACTGCGGCGCCACAGTGCGCGGCGACATCATGATCAGGCCGATGATGACGGCGATGTAGCTGACGGCGTTCGCGAAGAAGCACCACCCTTCGCCGATCGCGGCGACGAGCAGCCCCGCGACGGCCGGCCCGACGATACGCGCGCCGTTGAACATCGAGGAGTTCAGCGCGATGGCGTTCATCAGGTCCTCGCGCTCGACCATTTGCACCAGGAACGCCTGCCGCACCGGGACGTCGACGGCGTTGACGACGCCGAGGAGCGCGGCGAGCAGGAAGATGTGCCAGTTCTGGATCCTTCCCCCGAGCGTCAGCGCCGCCAGGATGAACGCCAGGATCATCGACGCGCTCTGCGTCATCACGAGCGTGCGGCGCCGATCGAGCGCGTCGGCGATGTGTCCGCCGATCGGGCCGAGGATGAAGGAAGGGATCTGTCCCGCGAAACCGACGAAGCCGAGGAGCAGCGGCGAGTGGGTGAGCCGGAAGATCAGCCATGACTGCGCGACCTGCTGCATCCACGTCCCGATCAGCGAGATGAGCTGGCCGGTGAAGAACAGCTTGAAGTTGCGATGGCGCAGCGCGCGCAGCGGATGGGCGGACGCCATTCACTTCACCTTGGCGTCTGCCGGCACGAGCACGTGCAGGGAGCGTGGCCGGATCGTGACGTGCAGCTCCGACGAAGCCTCCAGCGGCTCCCCATCGAGATGAATCGGTGTGGCGCCGGCAATCCTGCCGGCGCGAATCACGACTTCGCTTGCCCGATGCATCTTCACCCGACGCGACCGATGCACGCTCCCGAATCGCAGCCGTGCTCCGAACAGCGGCACGTCGAACCACGACAGCGGATCGACGATGACGACGTCGAGCACGCCGTCAAACACCGATGCCATCGGCGCGATGCGGAAGTTGTTGCCCCAGTGCGCGGTATTTGCGATCTCGACGAGAAATGCCCGGTGTCGCCCGCCGCTGATTTCGTATTCAAGCGCTTCGTACGACCGGAACGCCGACAGCGCCGCGCGAATGTACGACCGCAGCCCGCGCCGTGGCAGCTCCGCGAACCGATGCGCGATGTGCGCCGCATACCCAACGCCCATCACTCCGATGAACGGCATCCCATTCACCTCGGCGGTATCGATCGTGACCTTCTTCGCGGTAGGCAGAACGCGGACCGCGGCGGCGACCTTCGTCGGGATGCCGTGGTGACGCGCGAAGCCGTTCCCCGAGCCGGTCGGGATGATGCCGAGGGCGAGCGGGTTTCCGATCAGCCGCTTCGCGACTTCGTGCACCGTCCCATCGCCGCCAACCGCGATCACCGCCTCGAACCCATTGCGCTGCGCCTCGGCGACGATGGCGTCGAGGTCTTCCTTCCGTTCGCTGGCGACGATGTCGTGTTCGAGCTCGCAGCTCGCGCGGATCAGCGCCGCGAGGTCGCGTCCGCGCACGGGGCCGGAGCGCGCGTTGATGACGAAGAGGGCCTTCACACGCGAACCGCGCGATGGCGATCGATCCACGCGGCCCAGAACGGGACGATGATGAGGGTGAGCGCGCCGTAGGCGATCTTCTTCGGATCGGCCGGCGGCTTCGCTCCCGCGGTCGCGACGTAGATGCCGAGGAGCGTGAGCGCGAGGAGCCACATCGCGACCGAGCCCGTGCGGTCGATCGGCTCGGTGACGTCGCGGTAGATCAGGAAGCCGATCGTGAAGAGCGCCAGCTCGACGATGAGCGTCGCGTGCGGATAGTTCCACAGGCCGAGGCCGACCTTCGGTCCGCCGCCCGGCCAGAGCGGGAGGTCGGGGCGGTGCGTGAAGAAGTCGAAGACCCAGTGGCTGACCACGCCGAAGAAGATCGTCACCGCGCCGGCTTTGTAACGTGATTTCAGGTAGTAGATGCCGGCGAACAGCACGCCCCAGACGATCGCCATCGCGAGGCTGTGCGTCCACGGATAGCTCTCGAAATCCATCGGCGAGAACTCCGTCGCCTTCGGATCGACGCGCACCCGCTCGACGCCGAGGAGCAGGAAGACCGGCCAGAGAAGATCGAGCAACATCGGCGCCGCCATGAGCCAGCCGAGCGAAGCGTGCGGAGCAACTTTTTTCGAAGCGAAACCGACCGCGTTGTGACCGACGAACACGGGGAGATTCTAGTTGAAGCCGTCATCCTGAGCCGGCGTAGCGCGGCGAAGGATCTCCGGATGCGACAGACGCTGAAATGTTGAGATCCTTCGCCGTCTACGCGGCTCAGGATGACGGGTTCACAGTCCGCCGCTTTTCATGATCTCGACGAGCACCGGCCTCACCCCATTGATGATGAACTGGATTCCGATGGCGCCGAGGAGGAGGGCCATGACTTTGGAGAAGACGGCGCGGCCGCGGTCGCCCATGATGTGCGAGAGCGGGACCGCGGCGAGAAGGACGACGTACGAGACGACGCCGACGCTGGCGATCGCGACGACGACCGCGAACTTCTGCTCGATCGAGGGATAGAGGTTCACGAGCACCATGACCGAGGTGATCGCGCCGGGGCCGGAGAGCATCGGGACGGCGAGCGGGACGACGGCGATCGAGGCGGGATCGAGCTCCGCGCGCTTCACGTCGCGGTCCTCCATCCGCTTCTCGCCGCCGATGTTGACCGACCGCCGATCGTCGACGATCAGCGTCCGCAGCGCGTTCGCCAGGAAGATGATCCCTCCCATGATCTGGAACGCCGGGACCGTGATCCCGAAGAACTGGAAGACGTAGTTCCCCGCGAGTAGGAACGTCGTGAGCACGACGATGCACGCGATGCTCGCCACGAACGCCACCGACGCGCGGATCTTGCGCGACGCGTCCTCCGTCAGCGCCACGAACGACGGCACCACCGCGAGCGGGTTGACCATCGTGATGAGTGCGATGAAGGAGAGGGTGATGACTCGGGTTAACGGCATTCAACTTCCACGGCTGTATCGTCATCCAAATACCAGATCAGCCCTTCGCATGCACGTCCTGTGAGCCGCGCGAGCGCCTGGCAGTACCGCTCCACCTGCGCCTGATCGTCCGGCTTCGGAGTCCCGCTCTTGTAGTCGATGACGAGCTCGCAGCCGTTTTCGCGGATGAGGCGATCGATGCGGAGGGTGGTGCCGTCGATGCGGATCGGGAGCTCCCGCGCGACCGTCTCGGCGCGCGCGATGCGTTGCATGGTCGGCGATTGCGCGATGTTCCCGAGGCGCGACTTCACGCGTGTGATCGCCTCGCTCGACGCGCCAAGCTCGTTCGCCGCCTCTGCGATCAGCGACGAGATCGGCGCGGCGCCGTCCCAAAGCTCCAGCACGCGATGCAGCAGGATGCCCGCCTCGCGATTGCGGAGTCCCGCGCGCTTGCGGTACGCCTCGGGGATGGGTGCAACGGGCTCCGGCATCGCAACCGCCAGCGGCACGATCGGGCCTTCGGCGAGGTCGCGCTCCAGCATTTCGTCTTTCAGCCGGCGCCGAGCCGGCGAGGCCGCCGGCGCTCCGCTGAGACGGTCGTATGCAACGCCATCGCGAAGCTCTCGCCCTTCGCCGAACGTCAGAGTCTTGAAATCGATCCCCAGCGCTTCGCCGGCGCAATGCGCGAAGCTGCTGTTGGCCACCCGCTTCATCGTGTTGCAGACGAGCACCACCTCGCTGCGCGCGCGCGTGACCGCGACATAGAACAGCCGCCGCGCCTCCGCCTCCTCGCGCAGGGTGGCGACGCGCTTCAGCTTCTCGTCCCCGATGAACCGGAATTGCGCGGAGAGCGAGTCGGGCGCGCAGAGAACGAGGCTCTTCGGCTCTTCCACCGTGAAGATCTGCGTCCCTTCGCTCCCGGTCGAGAAGGCGAGGTCGGGGAGGATGACGCTGTCGAACTCGAGGCCCTTCGACGCGTGCACCGTCAGGATACGCACCGCGTTCTTCGACTCGTCCGCGAGTAGCGGCTCCATCTCGTCCGGCTCCGCGCGCCGCCGCGTGATCTCGTCCACGAAGAGCCGCACCGATCCGCCGATCTTCCGGTCGTACTCGAACGCGATCGCGCGCAGGTGGTCGAGGTGCCGCTGCGACCGCTCGCCCCCCGCCGCCGCTTCGTACACAGCCTCGATGCCGGTGGTGCTGATGACGCGATCGATGAGCTGCGAGACCGTGCGCGAGCGCGCCTCGTCGCGGAAGCGGGCGATCGCGTCGGCGAACATGTTCCATGCCTCGCCGCCCAGCGCGATCTCCTCATCCGTCAGCGCGAAATACGGCGTCCGCGCGGCGGAGATCTGGGCGCCGCGGTCGAAGGCGTAGGCGATCGCGCGGAGGACGGCCAGCAGGTCGACCGGCGCGCGGCGGTCGAGGAACATCCGGGTCGGCGGGAGAAGGTACTCGATCCCGTGTTTGTCGAAGACGTCGAGATAGTCGTCGATGCGCGTCATCCGGCGGAAGAGGAGCGCGAAGCGCTTCAGGTTCTCCGGATCGGTCTTCCCGATCCACGCCGCGATCGATTCCGCCTCCGCGATGTAGCGGTCGCTGATCTCCTCGTGCGCCGCGTGCAGCAGCGTGATGCGCGCGTCGAGCTCGCGGTCATTCGCGCTCTTGCCGGGGCGCAACGCGCGGTATTCAGGCCGGAACACGTTCGGATCGTGCTCCGCCTCGTCGGGGAAGAGCTTCACGAACATGCCGTTCACTGCGTGAAGGAGCGGCGCGTCGCTGCGGTAGTTGTCCTCGATCCGCCGCCGCTCCGCCCCTTCGTGCAGCAGCCGC
>DASYSN010000631.1:0-2953 GCA_036003305.1 Thermoanaerobaculia bacterium | reverse complement strand
GAAGATCCCCATCGCGCTGGTGCGGAGGAACTCGTCGACGACGATGCCTTGATCGACCTCGAGGCGCGCCGCTTCCGCGAGCGCCACGTTCGGCCAGACGCCGACGCCGAGGACGACGAGGTCCGCCGGCACCTCGGAACCATCGCCGAGGATCACGCGATCCGCCTCGATCGCTTTCGCGGTCGTGCCGAGGTGGAAGCGGACGCCGTGCGCCTCGTGCAGCGACTGGATCCACTTGCCGACTTCCTCGCCGAGGACGCGCGAGAGCGGCCGCGCCTCGGGCGCGACGATCGTGACGTCCACTTCGCGCATCCGCAGCGACGCCGCGACTTCGAGTCCGATGAAGCTCGAGCCGAGGATCACGGCGCGTTTGCCGGAACCCGCGCCCGCGATGATCGCGCGCGAGTCGGCGAGGGTGCGGAGATAGTGCACATCCGGCAGGTCGCCGCCCGGCAGACGCAGCCGCACCGGCTCGGCGCCGGTGGCGAGGAGGATGGCGTCGAACACGCGCGACGAGCCGTCGTCGAACGCGACCGTCTTGTAGCGGCGATCGAGCGACGCGACGCGGCGCGCGATCCGTTCGACGTTCTCCGGCGTCGGAAGCGGCATCCACTCCTCCGGCGCGTTGCCGGCGAGGTAGTCCTTCGAGAGGTTCGGCCGGTCGACCGGGTCCTCGGCGCCGATGAGCGCGACCGAGCCTTCGAAGCCGCGCCGCCGCAGCATCTCGGCCGCCGCGTTGCCCGCCGGACCCGCGCCGACGATGCCGACGCTGCGGAGCGACGGCGGTGTCTTCACCTTCTCCGGCGAGGCCTCCTTCTTTCCTGTAACAACGACCTGGTCGTCGCGGCGCTCGACGCTGTAGCAGGCGACCGGCATGAGCGCGGGAGCGCGCGTCGCCTCGCCGGTGCGCAGGTCGAAACAGGCGTGATGCCACGGGCACCGCACCTCGTTCCCGACGATCAGTCCCTCGGCGAGCGGGCCGCTGTAATGCGTGCACGTCGCGCCGATCGCGTACAGCTCGTCGCCGCGCCGGGCGACCAGCACCTGTTCTCCCTCGAATTCGCCAGCGAGCATGCTGCCGTCCGCGATGTCACTGAACGCAACGCCCTGCTTAAAATCGATCGTCATTGCGTCTTGATAGAGTGCGTCCACGTTGTTTAGGTGACAGGAAAGGAACGGTCCGATGCTTCTTCGGTCCATCGCGATTGCCACGCTCATGACGATTGCCACTGCCGCATTTGCCGAGGTGACCCTGCCGGTCGACGCCGTCGAAGCGGACCTCGTCGCGAAGTACGGCGAGGCGCAGCGCGCGCGAGCGCACCGCGGAGTGAAGCAAGTCGCAGAGTTCTGGCGCGCCGAAGATGGCGACGCGGCGGCTTTCCGCGACTTCGTCACGACGAACTTCGCCGGCGATCAGAAGACGCTCGACGCGCTATTCGACCGCTTCCAGTTCGGCCTCGAATCGCTGAACGGGCATCTGAACGAGATCATGCGCGACTGGAAGCAGCAGTCGGACCTCGACCTCGGCCCGATCCTTCCGTTCGACGAGATCATGGCCGCGTACGACCCGTACGCGCACCTGAACGACGACATGTTCGCGAACAAGCTCGCGTTCGTGGTCCTGCTCAACTTCCCGCTGACGACGCTGGAAGAGCGGCTGGCGAACGGCGAGACGTGGACGCGACGGCAGTGGGCCGAGGCGAACCTCGGGCTCGCGTTTTCGAAACGCATCCCGGCCGAGGTGAGCATCGCGATCTCGAAGGCTGGCGCCGAGTCGGGCCAGTTCGTCGCCACTTACAACATCTGGATGCATCACCTGGTCGACGAAAAAGACAATCGCCTCTTCCCGCCGAAAATGCGGCTGCTCGAGCACTGGAACCTGCGCGACGAGATCAAGGCCGACTACAGCGATAAGAACAACGGCCTCGCGAAGCAGCGGATGATCCAGAAGGTGTTCGAGCGGATTGTCGACCAGACGATCCCGCCGCAGGTCGTCGACAATCCGCACGTCGACTGGAACCCGTTCACGAACGATGTGACGCCCGCGAAGGTCGACGATTCGGGCGGCGCGCCGGCGCCGACGCCGCGTACGACGCCGGCACCGCGTTACGACCAGATCCTGAAGATGTTCCGCGCCGTGCGGCTCCTCGATCCCTATTCGCCGACGAACCCGAACCCGATCGACCGCCGGTTCAATGAAGGCGACCAGCTTCCGGAAGCGCGCGTGCGCTCGATGCTGGAGCAGATCGTCTTCTCGCCGCTCGTGCCGCGTATCGCGAAGGTGATCGAGAAGCGCCTCGGCCGGCCGCTCGAGCCGTTCGACGTCTGGTACAACGGCTTCCGTCCGCGCGCCGCGTACACCGAAGCGCAGCTCGACGAGATCACGCGCAAGAAGTACCCGACCGCCGAGGCGTATCACCAGGGGATGGCGGCGCTGTTCGAGCAACTCGGCTTCACGCCGGAACGCGCGAAGTACCTGATGGACAACATCGTCGTCGATCCGGCGCGCGGATCGGGGCACGCGCTCCAGTCGCTCCGCCGCGGAGACAACCCGCACCTCCGCACGCGCGTCGGCGCGGACGGGATGGACTACAAGGGCTACAACATCGCGGTCCACGAGATGGGCCACAACGTCGAGCAGGTCTTCTCGCTCAAGAACATCGACTACTACGCGCTCGGCAGCGTGCCGAACAACGCGTTCACCGAGGCGCTGGCGTTCGTGTTCCAGAACAGGGATCTCGAGCTACTAGGACTCGCGAAGCCGAGCGCCGAGAACGACGCGCTCAAGACGCTCAACGACTTCTGGGGCACATACGAGATCGCCGGCGCGTCGCTGGTCGAGATGCGGATGGCGCATTGGAACTACGACCATACGAATGCCACTCCGGAGCAGCTGCGCGACGCGGTGGTGCAGATCGCGAAGGACGTCTGGAACCAGTATTACGCGCCGGTG
>DASYSN010000630.1:0-5632 GCA_036003305.1 Thermoanaerobaculia bacterium | reverse complement strand
CGCGATCGTGATCGTTCCGGCTTCCGGCTTGCCGAGATCGAGTCGCCGCTGCGGCGGCTCGATTCCGTGGTCGACCGCGTTACGCACCATGTGCGTGAGCGGCGCGCGGAGCTGGTCGATGACAGCGGTGTCGGCTTCGACGTCGCCTCCGACGCAACGGAGCTGCACGATCTTTCCGCGGTCGATTGCGACGTCGCGGACGACGCGCGCCTGCTGCGTGAGCAGCGGCTCGATCGACACCATCCGGATCCGCATGAGGTCCGTCTCGAGCTTCGCGCAGAGACGGTCGAGCTGCTGCTGCGCCTCGCGCAGCTCGTGTTGTGTTCCCTCGTTGACGATCAGCAGCCGCATGCGCGAGCGCGCGATCGAGATCTCGCCGGCGAGTGCGAGCATCGCGTCGAGCTTTCCGACGCTCGTCCGCACGGTCGCATCGCCGAGCTGAGCTCCGGCCGCCTGTTGCACCGTCTGGCGGCAGGTGCCGTTTGTGCCGGCCTCGCGCAGCGCCTCGAGCAGCTGGGTCGCCGGAGGAATCTCGCGGTCCTCCGATCCCTGAATGCGCTCGACGAGCGCTTTCAGGTAGTCGCCGCACGAGAGGAGCAGCGTGATGAGTTGCGGCGTGACGCCGAACCGGCGGTCGCGGAGCTGCGCCAGCAGGTCTTCCGCCGCGTGCGCGACCTCGACGATCGCTTCGTCGCCGATCGTCGCGCCGTTCCCTTTCATGGTGTGCGCGACGCGGAAGATCGTGTTCAGCAGCTCGTCGTCGTTTGGCGACTGCTCCAGTTGCACGAGCGTGTCTTCGAAACGGGCCAGCAGTTCGCGCGACTCGTCGATGAAGACGCGCATGAGGACGTCGCGTTCGAATTCGTCGATCAAGTCGGTCATCGCAGGACCTTCACAGTCGTTTCGCCGGTGTCGGTTTGAAAAATGATCTTCCGGCCATGGATCCCGCCGACGTCCGCGGCGACGATCGGGATGTCCCAGCGGGCGAGTTGTTCGCGTGCGGCCTGAACGTTCTTTTCAGCCAGCGCCCCGCCGGTGAACGCGAGCACCGACGCTCCGCCGAAGATCTTTGCCTTGAGGCGCGGCAGCGAAACGCCGGCCGCGAGCAGCGCCTCGAGGAGGGCGATGGTGGCGGTGTCGGCAAAGCGTGGCGCGCGTTCGCCGAGCTTCGAATTCGACGGCAGCAGGTAGTGGTTCATGCCGCCGATGCCAAGCAGCGGATCCCAGAGACAGATCGCGACACACGAGCCGAGGACCGTGGTGATCCGCGTCGGCTCGGTCGCGACGTGGACCTGGCCGGCGTGCAGATAGAACGTTCCGGCGTCGGCGCCGGCCGGTTGCACCAGTCCGGAGCGGCCGATCAGCTCATTGAGCGTCATGGCTCGGCCTCGATGCGAGCAGCGCCGCCGCCGCGTGCGTCTTGAGCAGATTGAACAGCTCGAGATCGGCGGGCTCCAGCGCCGGTTTGTGTGGAAGGAGCCGGTAGATCGCGATGTATCCGACGAGCCTTTCGTCGATCTCGAGCTTAATGCACGCGGCGAGGTCCTGGAGCAGGCGTGGGTCCCTGCCATCGCCATCGTCGTCGGACAATCCGACCTGCGCGATGCGCCGCAGCTCATCGCCCCGCGTGTGCTCGTACACGCCGAACTCCTCGGAGCCGACGAAGTTGACGATGATCTCTTCGAGCCGGCTGAGGACCGTCTCACGGTCCATCGTCCCGTGGAGCTGGTGCGCCGCGACGAAGAGACTCGTCAGCGCGGCGTGCTCCGTCTCCACGACCGACAGCTCGCCCGCGGCATTCGCGAGCTCTTTTCGCAGCGCGTCGCGCTCGCGCCGCAGCTCGCGCAACTCGTTGCTCGCCAGCACGCTCCGCATCTCGACGTCGTGTAGCAGGAGGCGCAGTTCAACGATCTCCTCCGTATGGCGGACGCAGGGATCGCTCCGATCTTCTACCGCATGTCTCATCGCGGCTCCGCCTTACCCTGCGATGCAGGCGTGGATCTTCGTCAGAAGCTCGGTGGAGTTGATCGGCTTGGTGACGTAGTCGTTGCAGCCGCTCTCGAAGCCGCGCTCGACGTTCGTCCCTTCGCCGCGCGTCGTGACCATGATGATCGGGACGTCGTGGATCGACTCCTCCTGGCGAATCCGCTTGCAGGCGTCGAAGCCGTTCATCTTCGGCATGACGACGTCCATCAGGATGAGGTCCGGCAACTCGCGCATGGCGACCCCGATCGCCTCTTCACCGTCGCTCGCGACGACAACGTCGAACGCGTGCCGGCTGAGCACCATCCGCTGCACGAGCGTGACTGTGCTCGAATCGTCCACCACCAGAATTTTCTTTCGCATGAGGCACCACCTTTCCCTCTCGGCGGCGCGAGCATGCGGCATGAGACGAAGGTCACTTTGTAATAGGGGCCGCCCCCCTCGGTGACCGCGCTCATCCTTTGAAAGTTCAAGTAAACGAAGGAATTGCGACGGCTATCACATCGCCTCGAGGCAGTGCTTAGAGCTTAGTGCGTAGTGCTTAGGACTAAGCACTAAGCTCTAAGCACTAAGCTCTAAGCACTAAGCTCTTAGCTCTCGAGCTGGCGTGATGTTGACGTTCCGTGACGCACTCCGGGCATCCACGAAATCCGGCGTTGCGTAGGATCGTTGTCCGAACGGAAGGAGCACACGATGAAACGCCCGTTTCTCATAGCCGTCGTCGCGATCGGCGTGGCGCTGCTCGTCATCGCCAACTCGCCGAGAGCCGCCGCGAAGAGCGCGCCGGCCACGCAGCCGGCGATTCATGGAGGGAAGTCGATGTCGAATTATCACAAGCCGGCTGACGCCGAGCTGAAGAAGACACTCACCCCGCTGCAGTATGACGTCACGCAGAAGGAAGGGACCGAGCCGCCGTTCCGCAACGAGTATTGGGACAACCACAAGGACGGCATCTACGTCGACGTGGTCAGCGGCGAGGTGCTCTTCTCGTCGAAGGACAAGTTCGAGTCGGGTACCGGCTGGCCGAGCTTCACCCGTCCGCTCGACCCGCAGAACGTCGTCGAGCGCAGCGACCGGAAGCTGTGGATGGTGCGCACCGAGGTGCGGTCGAAGCACGCCGACTCCCACCTGGGACACGTGTTCGATGACGGCCCGGCGCCGACCGGACTGCGCTACTGCATGAACTCCGCGGCGATGCGCTTCATCCCTGTCGAGAACCTCGAGAAAGAGGGCTACGGCGAGTACAAGAAGCTGTTCGAGGGCAAGAAATGACCGAAAAAGCGACACTGGCGGGCGGCTGCTTCTGGGGAGTCGAGGAGCTGTTCCGCCAGTTGCCCGGCGTGATCAACACCGAGGTCGGATACACCGGCGGCAAGACGGAGCATCCGGTTTACGAGGACGTGAAGACCGGCCGCACCGGCCACGCTGAGTCGATCGAGATCGAGTTCGATCCTGCGAAGATCAGCTACGACGAGATCCTCGACTACTTCTTCCGCCTCCACGATCCGACGACGATGAACCAGCAGGGGAACGACGTCGGCTCGCAGTACCGCTCCGCGATTTTCTACCACGACGAGAAGCAGCGCGAAGCCGCCGAGCGCGCGAAGGAGCGCGCCCAGGCGAAGTGGTCGCGCCCCATCGTCACCCAGATCGTCCCCGCGTCGCCGTTCTGGATCGCTGAGGATTATCACCAGGACTATTTGCAGCGGAAGCCGTGGGGATACACCTGTCACTACCTGAGACCATAGGTTACGAGGTTGCGGGGTTACGAGGTCTGTAACTCCGCAACCTCGAAACCACGTAACCTCGCAACCTGCCTCCTGTACCATCCTCCCCTCACATGAATCCCGGTACCCAACTCGGGCCCTACCGCGTCGAGTCGTTGATCGGCGCAGGGGGGATGGGCGAGGTTTACCTCGCGACGGATACGCGTCTCGATCGCAGCGTGGCGATCAAGGTGCTGTCGAAGGAGCTCTCCGGCGACGCGTCGCTGCGCGAGCGCTTCGAGCGCGAGGCGAAGACGATCTCCAGCCTCAACCATCCGAACATCTGCGCGCTCTACGACCTCGGCCACCACGAGGGATCCGAGTTCCTCGTCATGGAGTACCTGCAGGGCGACACGCTCGCCGACCGCATTCAGCGCGGCGCGCTGCCGCCGGATCAGGTGACCCGCATTGGCGGCGAGATCGCAAACGCGCTCGATCGCGCGCACAAACAGGGAATCGTCCACCGCGATCTGAAGCCGGGAAACATCATGCTGACGAAGTCGGGCGTGAAGCTGCTCGACTTCGGCCTCGCGAAGCTGCTCGTCAGCAGCGCCAGCAACTCCGTCACGATGGCGACGAGTCTCGCGACGCAGCAGAAGCCGCTGACGCAGGAAGGAACGATCCTCGGCACGTTCCAGTACATGTCCCCCGAGCAGCTCGAAGGAAAGGACGCCGACGCGCGCAGCGACATCTTCGCCCTCGGCGCGATCCTGTACGAGATGGCGACCGGCCACCGCGCGTTCGACGGAACGAGCCGCGCGAGCCTCATCGCGGCGATCCTCGACCGCGAGCCGACGCCGATGTCGGTCATCCAGCCGCTCACGCCGCTGTCGCTGGAGCGCGTTGTCCGCGCGTGCCTCGCGAAGGATCCGGACGAGCGGCTGCAGACGGCGCACGACGTCGCGCTGGAGCTGAAGTGGATCGGCGAGTCGTCGTCCATCAGCGAGCCGATGGCGCAGCGGCGGCGCAAGAGGGCTGCGCCGTGGATCGTCGCGGGCGTGTTCGCGATCGCGGCGATCGCCGGAGGCGCGCTCTATCTGCGCGAGCGGCAGCGGCCCGCGGCTCCGTACAGCTTCAGCATCGTGCCCCCGCCCGGAACGCACTTCCTGCGCGGCGCCACGGTGTCGCCGGACGGGACGATGATCGCGTTTCCGGCGCAAGCGGACGACGGAAGCGTCGACCTCTGGGTCCGCCACATCGACGATCCGGCGCCGCGAAAGCTCACGAAGACGAACAACTCGACCGACCCGGTGGTCTTTTGGTCGCCCGACAGCAAGTGGATCGCGTACGAGATGATCCCGGCGAAGCTGATGCGGATTCGCGCGGAGGGCGGCGAGCCGGAGCCGGTCGCGGTCACCCTCATTCAGAGCGGCGCGGCCTGGGGCGGCGGCGACACCATTCTCCTCACGCCGCAGTTCGGCATGGGCCTCTCGCGCGTGAGCGCCACCGGCGGCGACGTGACGCCGGTTTCGAAGCTCGATCCGGCGCGGCGCGAGAGCTTCCACGGCACGCCGAAGTTCCTGCCGGACGGGAAGCGGTATCTCTACGCCGTCCACACCGTGTCGGAGAAGCGCAACGAGATCTACGCGGCGTCGCTGGATGGCGGGAAGCCGCAGCTCGTCGTCGCCGCCGATGCGTTGATCGGCTACGCGAAGCCTTACCTGCTCTTCGTCCGCGACGGCGCCGGATATGCGCAGCGCTTCGACCCGTCGACGTTCCGGCTCGAAGGACCGGCGCGGCGCGTGGTGGACAGCATCGTGTTCTCGGAGCCCGAGGTGATCGCTTTCGGATCGGTGTCGGCGAACGGGCTGCTCGTCTATACGATGGCCCAGCCGGCGACGGTCGCGCTCAATCTCTACGATCGTTCCGGCGCGCTGCTACAG
>DASYSN010000629.1:0-2267 GCA_036003305.1 Thermoanaerobaculia bacterium | reverse complement strand
GTCCCAGCGCTTGGATGACTCACGCGTAGCCGGGCAGTGCGTGCCCCCTCTCTACTCTCGCCCTTCCCCATCAAAACGTACAGTCTCTCAGGGCTGAAAACGGGGTAGAGAACGGTGCGGGAGCACCTATAAGGATGACGGCAACCGCACTTCGAACACGGCACCGCCGTCGGCACGATTGGCGGCGGTGACCGTGCCGCCGTAGGCGGTGACGATTGCGCGGACGATGGCGAGACCGAGGCCCGCATGGCGGCCGCTGGTCTCCTCGGGACGCCAGGTGAAGAATCGGTCGAAGATCCGCGACATGTTCTCCGGCGGAATCCCGAATCCGCGATCGGCGACGCTGACGACGACGCGGTTGTCCGTTTTCCGGCCGGTGATCGTGATCGCGGATCCTTCCGGCGCGAAACTGTCGGCGTTCTCGATCAGGTTCGAGAAGAGCTGGACGAGACGGTCGCGTGAGGCGTTGACGGTGAGCGGCTCGACGACGTCGACTTCGAACGTCACGCGCCCCCGCTCGCGCATCGCGAACGCCGCGACGACTTCGCGCAGCAGCGCTCCGACGTCGACCTCGCTCTTCTCCTCGGACGCGATCGTGCGGTCGAGCCGCGTGAGGTCGCGGACCTGCGACAGCAGCCGCTCCATCCGCGCGATCTCGCTCTCGGCGATGCGGACGAAGCGCGCGCGATCGTCCGCGGCGCTCGTCTCGCCGAGCATCTCCACGGCGGCGCGGATCGACGCGAGCGGGTTCTTGAACTCGTGGGAAATGTCGGACGCGAACGACTCCGTGTCCTTCTGGCGCTCCTCCAGCCGCCGTGAGAGGCGCTCGAGCGACCGCGCCAGGTCGCCGATCTCGTCGCGTTTCTTCGATCCCTTGAACCGGCCGCGCAGCCTGCCGCTGGCGTCGAGGATCTCGTGCGTGTCTTTGCGGAGCTGCCGGATCGGCTGCACGATCGTGGTGCTCACGAGCATGGTCAGCACCATCGCCACGACGAGCGAGATGAGAAAGACGCGGAAGATTGCGAGCCTTTGTTTGTGAATCGCCGCGCGGATCTCGTCGGTCGTCTGCGAGATGACGATCACAGACGTCACCTCGTGGTTTTTGTAGACCGGCATGCCGAGGTACAGCGTCACCGTGTGGTCGGAGTCAGACGCCATCCGCTTCTCGCTCGAGCTGACGCCGACGAGCGCGCTCTGCACCTCCGGACCCCGGAGGATCGGCGACCGCTCGTAGTCGTCGCTCGATGCGAGCGGCGTCGCGGGACGCAGGCGTTGCAGCGGCTTCGCAAGAATCGCCGCGCCGAGGCGATAGAGCCAGTTGCGTTGGGCGGGCGTCTCGCCGGGCGTCGTGTCGGTGAGCGGGCCGGAGTCGGCGAGAACGCGGCCATCGGGCGCGACGATCCGGATGCGGCCGTCGCTCGGCCGGAGTTGCTGGAGCATCGGCGCAGGATCGCCGCCGTGCATCGCGGAAAGGACGAGCCACGCCTGCCGCTCCATCGACTCGATCTGCATCTTCTCGAGCGTCTTCTCGTAACTGCCGAGGAAGAGGAGTCCGCCGACCGGCAGAAAGACGACGAGCAGGTTGAACAGCATCAGCCGGAGCGAGATGCGCGCGAGGAAGCGCGGCGGCTTGAGCCGCATCAGGCGCGCTCCGGCTGGTAGCGGTAGCCCATGCCGTAGACGGTCTCGATGCGGTCGAACGACGGGTCGACCGTCTCGAACTTCTTGCGCAGCCGCTTCACGTGCGTGTCGATCGTCCGCTCGCTGATGTAGTTGTCGTGCGAGTAGCCGTCGCGCGTGAGCTGCTGCCGGGTCTTGACGTGTCCCGGATAGCGGACGAGTGCCTGCAGCATCAGGAACTCCGTCACCGTGAGGTCGATGTCGGTGCCCTTCCAGCGCACGAGGAAGCGTTGCGGATCGAGCTCCAGCGAGCCGACGCGCACGATCGTCTCGGCAGCCTTCGGAGTCTCCGCGCGACGCGCCGAACGGCGCAACAAGACGCGTACGCGCGCCACGAGCTCGCGGACCGAGAACGGTTTGCAGAGGTAGTCGTCGGCGCCCAGCTCGAGTCCGAGGATGCGATCGAGCTCGTCGTCCTTCGAGGTGACGAAGATGATCGGGAGCGTTTCGGAGAGAGCGCGCAATCGCCGGCACAGCTCGAGGCCGTCGAGCCGCGGCATGAGGATGTCGAGCACCGCGACGTCCGGCAGGGAGCTCTGGAACGCCGTCCACGCCTCGGAGCCGTCGGCGAACGTCTTCACCTGATG
>DASYSN010000628.1:0-10900 GCA_036003305.1 Thermoanaerobaculia bacterium | reverse complement strand
GTCGAAGCCGACACCGCTGTCATCGACCAGCTCCGCGCGCCGCTCACGCACATGGTGCGTAACGCGGTCGACCACGGAATCGAGCCGCCGCAGCGGCGACTCGATCTCGGCAAGCCGGAAGCCGGAACGATCACGATCGCGGCGTCGCATGACGCCGGAATGCTCGTGCTCGAAGTCTCCGACGACGGCGCCGGGATGACCGCGGAGATCCAGCATCAGATCTTCCAGCCGGGATTCACGACCGCGGAAACGGTCACCGAGATCTCCGGACGCGGCGTCGGACTCGACGTCGTGCATCAGTCGATCGTCGAGCTGCGCGGATCGATCGCCATCGCCAGCACGCCGGGCGAAGGGACGACCTTCACGATCCGCGTTCCGCTCTCCGTCGCGATCATCGACGCGCTCGCGGTCGGCGTCGGAGCCGAGACGTACGTGCTGCCGCTCGACTCGGTCGTCGAATGTCTCGACGTCGAAGAAGCGGCGCTCGAGGGCGGCCGCACCGGGCTGCTCAACGTTCGTGGACGCGCCATTCCGTTCGTCCGCCTCGCGTCGTGCCTCGGCAGCGTCGACCGTTTCCAGATGCGCAAGAGCGCCGTCGTGGTCAGCGATCGGAAGCGCGTCGCCGCGCTCGTACTCGACCGTCTGATCGGCCGGATGGAGGCGGTCGTCAAGCCGCTCGGGCGTCTTCCCCGCGTTCACGGCATCGGCGGCGCCACGATCCTCGGCGACGGCAACATCGCTTTGATCCTCGACGTCCCCCGCCTGCTGCAGCGGGAAATCCAGGAGGTGGCCTCATGATCCTGAACGAACAAGAATTTCTCCTCCGCTTCCGCGTCAATACCGACACGTTCGCCCTCCCGATCACCCGCGTTCTGCAGATCGTCGATCGCCGGCCGGTGACGCGCGTGCCGCATCTCTCGCCGAGCATCGCCGGCGTCTTCAATCACGACGGCGTGATCATTCCGCTGGTCGACCTCGCGACGAAGTTCCACATCGAGCGCTCGCCGTCGCAGCAGCGTGCGTCGATCCTGCTCGTCCATGCGGACCGCTCCGGCGCGTCCGCGCCGATCGGACTGCTGACGGACGCCGTGATCGACGTCGTGCCGGTGCGTGCCGACAGCATCGAGCCGCCGCCGTCGTTCGGCGCGCGCACTCGCCTCGACTATCTCGCGGGCGTCATCCGGATCGGTGAGACGTTCACGCTCGTTCTCGACGTCGATCGCTTCCTGACTGCCGCCGAACTGCTCGATCTCGACGCCGCGCGCGAGCCGGTCATGGAAGAGGAACTGGTGTTCGCATGAGCACCGCGATTCTCACCTTCGAAGCCGCCGACGCGCGTTGGGGCGTTCCGCTCGACGACGTCGACGAGATCGTGAGCGTCTCGCAGGTCGTGCACCTGCCGCTCGCGCCGGACGCCGTGGCCGGAATGATCGCGGTCCACGGCTCGCCGGTCGGCGCCGTCGACTTTGCGCGCCTCACGGGAGTGGAATCGCGTTCGGGCAGCTCGGCCATCGTGCTCAACGGCCGCGAGGCGGCGCTTCTCGTCGACACGCTCTGCCACATCGTCGTCGTCGACGCGCTCCTGCCGTCGGGCGATGACGAATTTTCATGGGTCGACGGACGCGCCGGAGGGGCGCACGTGATCAACACCGCGCGCGTGCTCGAGGCGATCGCTTGATCTCTCCCGAAGAGTTCGGTCTATTTCAGGAGCTGATCGCGCATCGCGCCGGCATCCGGCTCAACGATTCGAAACGCGCGCTGCTCGTCGGGCGCCTGTCACGCCGCGTCCGCGACCTCGGTCTCCGGACTTTTCGCGATTACTACCAGCGCGTCATGCGCGACCACGACGAGCGGACGCGGATGCTCGATCTCATCACCACCAACGAAACGGAGTTCTTTCGCGAGCCGGCGCAGTTCGCGTTCCTCGAGAAGAACGTCGTTCCGCGCTGGCTGGAGGCCGCCGAATACGGCAGACGAGAACGCCGCGTCCGCGTCTGGAGCGCCGGCTGCTCCACCGGCGAAGAGCCATATTCGGTCGCGATGCTGCTGCATTCGAACCTGCCCGGATGGGAGATCGAGATCGTCGGCACCGACCTCTCGACACGCGTTCTCGACGCGGCCGAGCGTGCCGTCTGGCCGGCCGAGCGACTCGCGAACATCCCGCTCGCCTACCAACGCGCGTACATCCTCAACGGCACCGGAGCGCAGGCCGGACGCATCACCGTCGCCGACACAGTGCGGCAACTCGTCCGCTTTCGCCCGCTCAATCTCATGAACGCGTCGTACGACATCCTCGGCTCGTTCGACGTCGTCCTCTGCCGGAATGTCCTCATCTACTTCGACGCCGAGGTCCGCCGCGCCGTCATCGACCGCCTGGTCGACCGCTGTGCCGTCGGCGGCTACTTCCTCCTCGGCCACGCCGAGGCGCTGAACCGGTCCGCGAGGCTAACGCTGCTCAAACCGACGATCTGGACGAGGACGTCGTGAGCCGCCCGCTGCACGTTCTGGTCGTCGACGACTCCGCGGTCGTCCGCCAGACGATCCTGTCGATCCTTCGCCGCGAAGGCTTCGAAGTGACGACCGCCTCGGACCCGATCATCGCCGCCGAGCGCCTCGCCAACATCGATCCCGACGTCATGCTCCTCGATCTCGAGATGCCGCGGATGGACGGCCTGTCGTTCCTGCGAAAGATCATGGCGGAGCGCCCGATGCCGGTCGTCATCTGCTCGGCGCTCGCGGCGCGCGGAACGGAGAACGCCGTGCGCGCCCTCGAGGAAGGCGCGATCGACATCGTCGCCAAGCCGCAATACGCGGTGCGCGACTTCCTCAACGAATCGGCGGTCATGCTGACCGACACCATCCGCGCCGCAGCCGCCGCGCGGTTGCTCCTGCCTCGTGGAGGGGCGGACGCCTCGTCCGCCCGCGCACGCCCGGCGGACGAGGCTTCCGCCGCTCCAGGACGTGGGCATGACAGCAATCTCATCGTCGCGATCGGCGCGTCGACCGGGGGCACCGACGCCCTCCGCTCGATCGTCGGCGAGCTCCAGCCAGGCGCTCCGCCGATCGTCGTCGTGCAGCACATGCCGGCGAAGTTCACCGCCGTCTTCGCGCGCTCGCTCAATGCCTCATCGCGGCTGCACGTTCGCGAAGCGGCCGATGGCGACGTCGTCGCCGCCGGCACGGTCCTGATCGCGCCGGGCGACCGGCACATGCGCATCACGCCGTACCTGCACGGCTATCGCGCTTCGCTCGCGGATGGCCCGCTCGTTTCGCGACATCGTCCCAGCGTCGACGTGCTCTTCCGCTCCGTCGCCACCGCCGCGCAGCACAACGCCGTCGGCATCCTCCTCACCGGAATGGGTGCCGACGGCGCCGACGGTCTCATGGCGATGCGGCTCGCCGGTGCGCCGACGATCGCGCAGGACGAGGAGAGCTGCGTCGTGTTCGGGATGCCCAAAGAAGCAATCCGCAGAGGCGCTGCCGAGTCAGTGCTTCCGCTTTCTGCAATGGCCGAGGCCATCCAAAGGAGTCGTTATGAAGTTCAGCGTTAAGACCAGGTTCCTCATCGCCCTCGTCGTCGTCGTGACGGCTGTCGGGATCGTCGCCGGCATCGGATGGCGCATCAGCCTCGGGCAATGGCGCGACGCACACGCCATCTACGCCGAGCGCCTGCAGGCCACCGTCACGCTCGCAAAAGCGAATGTGCCCTCGGTGGATGTCCGGAAACAGTTGGACCTTCAGCGCGACGCCGCGGAACAGCAGTTCGCCGCGATCCAGACGAAGACCGCGAAGACGAACCTCCTTCTGATCTCGCTCACCCTCCTCACGATGCTGTTTGGCGCCGCGGTGACGATCTCCGGCGGACGGATCGTCGGACGCGCGATCTCCGAGGCACGATCGGCGGCGAGCGGACTCCTCGCGGCGGCGGCGCAGGTCGCGTCGACCGCCGAGGCGCTCTCACAGGGAACGAGCGAACAGGCGGCATCCGTCGAGGCGACGACGTCGTCGTTGACCGAGATGGCTGCGTCGATCGGACAGAACGCCGAAAACAGCCAGCACGCGGGTCAGATGGTCGTCGCCGGCGCGAAAGACGCCGAGGAAGGCGGCCACGCCGTTGCGAAGACGGTCGCCGCGATGAAACAGATCGCGGAGAAGATCACGATCATCGAAGAGATCGCGTACCAGACGAACATGCTCGCGCTGAACGCCGCCATCGAAGCGGCGCGTGCGGGCGAGCATGGGCGCGGATTCGGCGTCGTCGCGACCGAGGTGCGGAGGCTCGCGGAACGGAGCGAGACGGCGGCGAAGGAGATCAGCACACTCGCCGGATCGAGCGTCGAAGTCGCGGAGCGCTCCGGCACGCTCATCGCGGCGTTGATCCCGTCGATTCGAAAGACGTCCGATCTCGTACAGGAAGTCGCTGCCGCATCGGCGGAGCAGTCGACCGGCGTGGCGCAGATCTCACAGGCGATGTCGACCGTCGATCACGTCACGCAGAAGAACGCCTCGGCGGCCGAGGAACTGGCGTCGACCGCGGAGGAGATGTCAGCGCAGTCCGAGGCGCTCCACGACCTGCTCGCAACCATCGACGACCTCGGCACCCGGTCGAAAAGGAAGAAACTCGTATTCGACTTCGTCCCCGCCGGACCACGCGCAAAGCAGAACGGCGATTTTCGTCCCATGCGGAACGACGATCTCGCAAACGCGGTGTAACTACTTTTTCGTCGACGACGCCGTCGCGATCAACCCGATCCCGGCGGCGATCACCGCGACACCCGCGACCAGCATCGTCCGGTTCTTCGACACGTTTTTCCGCGCGCGTTTGTCGAGCTTCTCGACCGCCTTCGAAATCTTCGGCCGCTTCAGCAGCGTCTCGATGGCCCACACCGTCAACGGCGGTACGACCTGCTTGATGATGTCTGAGGCGTGTGGTCTCTGTGCCATCGGCGCAATTTATCGCAATCCAAAGCCAGCGATAAACTCCTCCGATGCTGAGCATGATCCTCGCCACCACGATCTCCATCAAAGCGGCGCGCGTCATCGACGGACGCGGGCACGTGACACCGAATGCGGCCGTCGTCGTCGAGGGAAACAAAATCGTTCGCATCGACCCGCACCCCGCGCACGCCGACTACGACCTCGGCGACCGGACGCTCATGCCGGGCGGCGTCGACACGCACGTCCACATTCACTGGCACTTCGGTCCTGACGGAAAGTCGCATCCCGACAACAGCGACCACTCCGAGCCGCAGGACGTGTATGCGCTCTACGCGTACGAAAACGCGTGGGCGACCCTCCAGGGCGGCATCACGACCGTGCAGTCGCTCGGCTCCCAGATCGACAAAACCGTGCGAGACGCGATCGCGCGCGGCGTCATCCCCGGCCCGCGCATCCTCACCGCGTACGAGCCGATCGAAGACAACAAGCTCACCCCCGACCAGATGCGCGCCTCCGTCGACAAGCTCGCGGCTGATGGCGCCGACGTCGTCAAAGTCTTCGCATCGCAGAGCATCCGCACCGGCGGCGGGCCGACGATGTCGCAGGAGCAGATGAACGCCATCTGCGACGAGGCGAAGAAGCACAACCTCCGCGTCGTCGTTCACGCGCATGGGCCGGAGAGTGTCCGCCGCGCGGTGCTCGCCGGAGCGTCGGCGATCGAGCACGGCGTTCTGATCGGCCAACCCGAGCTCGACCTGATGGCGGAGCACGGCACGTACTTCGATCCGCAGCTCGATCTCATCTTCCGCAACTACTTCGAGAACAAGGCGCGCTACCTCGGCACGCCCGGCTACACCGAAGAAGGATTCGCCGCGATGCGCGCCGCCGGTCCGAAAGTCCTCAACGTCTTCCAGCTTGGCCTGAAGACGCCGAAGCTGAAGATCGTCTTCGGCACCGACGCCGTCGCCGGCGCGCACGGCCGCAACTTCCAGGAGCTCGAATACCGCGTCCGCACCGGCGGCCAGAACCCGATGGACGCGATCACCTCCGCCACGTCGCTCTCCGCCGAGTCGCTCCGCCTCGGCGACACCATCGGCACGATCGCTCCCGGCTACGAAGCCGACCTGATCGCCGTCGACGGCAACCCGCTGACCGACATCGGCGCGCTGGAGCACGTCTCTTTTGTCATGCGCGGCGGGAAGGTATACAAGAACGTCCAGTGAGGCTCACATGGAAAAAGTGAAGGTCGGTGTCCTCGGCTCGGGCGATGTCGGGAAAGTGCTCGCGGGCGGATTCCTGAAGCTCGGCCACGAAGTGCGGATCGGTTCGCGCAGCCCGGAAAAGCTGAAGGAATGGGCGGCGGCCGCGGGCGACGGAGCGTCGACTGGAACGTTCGCCGAGGCCGCGGAGTTCGGCGACATCATCGTGCTGGCGACCCACGGCGAAGGAACGCAGAGCGCGATCGAGATGGCGGGCGCCGGCAACTTCGACGGCAAAGTCGTCATCGACGCCACCAACCCGCTCGACTTCTCCAGCGGCGGCCCCCAGCTCTCGATCGGCTTCAACGACTCCCTCGGCGAGCGGGTGCAGCGCTGGCTGCCGAAAGCGCGCGTCGTCAAGGCGTTCAACACCGTCGGCAACGCGCACATGATCGACCCGCAGTTCCCCGGCGGCCCTCCGACCATGTTCATCGGCGGCAACGACGCCGACGCCAAGAAGCTCGTGACGCAAGTCTGCGAGGCGTGGGGATGGGAAGTCGCCGACCTCGGCGGCATCGAAGCCTCGCGCTATCTCGAGCCGATGTGCATGGCGTGGGTGATCTACGGCATCCGCAACGGGAGCTGGAATCACGCGTTCAAACTGCTGCGTAAGTAGGTTGCTTGGTTACGGGGTTGCGAGGTTACGGGGTGAGCCGGTTGTCCTCCCCTCGAAACTTCGTAACCACGTAACCTCGTAACCAACACCTGACATTCGTCATACCGTCGCAAGCCAAACGGGCGCATGTTAGAGCCGTCATGCGCTACCTCCCACTCGCCCTCTCCTCCCTCGTCCTCGCGGCGCACTTCTTCCGCTCGGGTAACTTCGGGTTCGTCGCCTTCGTGCTGCTCGCGCCGTTCCTGCTCCTGACAAGGACGCGCTGGTCGGTCGTGGCGGTGCAGGCGATGCTGGCTTTGGCCGCGGCCGAGTGGGTCCGGACGGCGATGACGATCGCGCGGGAACGGGCGGCACTGGGAGCACCAAGCACCCGGATGTTCGTGATCCTCGGCAGCGTCGCGCTCTTCACCCTTCTCTCCGCGATCCCGCTGCGACGGACCGTCTCAACCAGAGCACACCTCTGATCTCCGCGGGCGACGCACACAGATTCGTTACACGAAAACCGGCCTCGGGCGTTATGCTCTCGACGCCCGGGCGCTCTCAGCGCCTCTCATTGCGCCGACCGCGCCCTCGTCAAACGTCATCGAAAGGCAGCGAACTTGCAGCCGCGACCGCACTTAGCCGCAGCTGGCAACCATTCGAATCGAGGGTAGGCATGCGCAAAGTCGTCCGTTTTCTCCTCGTTTTCACCTTCACTCTCGCCCTGATGCCGGCAGCGCAGGCACAGTACTTCGGGCGCAACAAAGTTCAGTGGGAGAAGTTCCACTTCAAGGTCCTCCAGACCCAGCACTTCGACATCTACTACTACGACGAAGAAGCCGACGTCGTGAACGACATCGGCCGCATGGCCGAACGGTGGTACGCCCGCCTCTCGACCACCTTCAACCACACGTTCACCCGCAAGCCGATCGTCCTCTACGCCAACGCCGCCGACTTCCAGCAGACCACCACCACCGGCGAGATCATCGGCGAGGGGACCGGCGGCTTCACCGACGAGTTCATGAACCGCGTCGTGCTGCCGCTCACCGGCGACTACGCGGAGAACGACCACGTCCTCGGCCACGAGATCGTCCACGTCTTCCAGTACGACATCGCCGCGGCGCAGAGCAATAACCGGCGCCGCTTCAACCTCGAACAGCTTCCGCTGTGGCTCGTCGAAGGGATGGCGGAGTACTTCTCGAAGGGCCGCATCGACCCGCTCACGTCGATGTGGATCCGCGACGCCACTCTGCACAATCGCCTTCCCGATCTCCGCAAGCTGACCACCGATCCGCGTTACTTCCCGTACCGCTACGGTGAAGCGCTCCTCGCCTACATCGGCGGCCGCTTCGGCGACGAAGCGGTGGTCCGCTACTTCCTCGCCGCGGGACTCGTCGGCATCGAGCCGGCGTTCGACCGCACCCTCGGCCTCTCCGCGAAGCAGGTCTTCGCCGACTGGCAGGAGGCGTCGCGCGAGCTGTACAACCCGGTCATCGCCACGCGCCCCTCGCGCCTCGGCGCGCCGCTGCTCGGAAAGCTGAACACCAAGGCGGACCTCAATCTCGGCCCGGCGCTCAGTCCCGACGGCAACTATGTCGCCTTCCTGTCGACGCGCGACCTGTTCGACATCGATCTCTTCCTCGCCGACGCACACACAGGCAAGGTCCTGCGCCGTCTCGTCTCAGCGACGACGAACGCCCACTTCGACGCGCTCCGGTTCATCGACTCCGCAGGAACGTGGTCGCCCGACTCGCAACGTCTCGGCGTCGTCCTGTTCGAGAAGGGCGACAACTACCTCGGCATCGTCGACGTCAACTCGCGCCGGGTCGACCAGATCCGCGTCCCCGGCATCGACGCCATCACCAACATCGCCTGGTCGCCGACCGGCAACGTCATCGCGATCTCGGGCCAGAAGACCGGCGTCACGGATCTCTTCCTCTACAACCTCGACACGAAACAGGTCCGGCAGCTGACGGACGACAAGTACGCCGACATGCAGCCGGCGTGGTCGCCCGACGGCAAGCAGCTCGCGTTCGTCACCGATCGGGGCGCGGGCTCCGATCCCGCGCTCCTGCACTTCAGCGAGATGACGATCGCCACGATCGACATCGACGGCGGACAGATCCACCTCCTCCCGCTCTTCTCGAACACGCGGCACATCTCGCCGCAGTACGCGCCCGACGGCCGCTCGCTCTACTTCATCGCGAATCCGGAAGGCGTCCCCGACCTCTACCGCTACACGTTCGCCAGCAACACGATCGAGAAGATCACGAACGTGCAAACCGGCGTCGCCGGTATCACGGAGATGTCGCCGGCGCTCTCCGTCGCCGACCGCACGGGACAGATCGCGTTCTCGCTCTACGAGGACGACGACTACAACATCTATGAGCTCCCGCCGGCCCCGCAGGGCGTCGCGGTCGCGGCCTCGCAGTCGCCGGCACCGAACGAGACGGCGCGCGCCGCCGTCCTCCCGCCGCTACGTGCCACCGGCTCCGAGATCACCGCGTACCTGAGCAACCCGTCCCAGGGGTTGCTGCCGGCGAATACGGTTTTCAATGAACGGAAGTACCGGCCGGGTCTCCACGTCGCCTACATCGGACCTCCGACCATCGGCGCCGGCGTGAGCCAGTTCGGCGTCGGCGTCGGCGGCACCGTCTCCGCCTACTACACCGACATCCTCGGCGAGCAGAACGTCGGATTCACTCTCGTCGGGACGGGGACGGGCATCGGCAGCGTCGCCGACCAAATCGGCGGCGAAGTCTTCTACCTGAACCAGCAGAACCGCTTCAATTGGGGCGCCGACGTCACGCACATTCCGTACGTCTCGCTCATCCCCGGCTTCCAGCAGGGTTTCGTCAACGGCCAATTCGAGAGCATCTATTCGGAAGAACAGATCACCGAGACGATCGACGACGGCTCACTGCTCGCGCAGTATCCGTTCAGCTCCACGCGACGGTTCGAGCTGACGGGCGGCGTCGAGCGCTATTCGCTGAAGGCGGAGCTCGAGGAGCTCGCGGTCGACGCCGGCGGCAACGTCATCTCCGACACACGCACACGACTGCCGGGCGGCTTCTCGGTCAGCCTCCTCAAGGCAGGTGCGGCGTTCGTCGGCGACAGCTCCGTGTTCGGCTTTGTCTCCCCCGTGCGCGGGACGCGCTACCGCTACGAAGTTGACTCCTTGAGCGGCGATCTCAAGTTCTCGAGCGTTCTCGCCGACTGGCGGCATTACTTCTTCCTCCGTCCGGTGACGCTCGCAGTCCGCGGCCTCCACTACGGGCGCTACGGCCGCGACAGCGACAACTTCAACATCCTCTCCCCGATCGATCTCGGCTATTCGTATCTCGTTCGCGGCTATGACTCCGTCAGCCTCAGCGAGTGCGTCGCGACGGCGACCAGCAACTGCCCCGTCTACGAGCGCCTCATCGGGTCGCGCGTGGCCGCCGCGAGCATCGAGGCGCGCGCGCCACTCCTCGGCACGAAGGAGTACGGCCTGATCAACGCTCCCGCCGTCCCGACCGAGATGGAAGCGTTCTTCGATGTCGGCGAAGCGTGGACCGCACACCAGACGCCGAAATTCAACTTCAAACGCGACGCAACCTCGACCCTCGTCCCGGTCGCCAGCGTCGGCGTCGGCCTCCGGGTTCTTCTCAGCTACATCCCGATCGAGATCTACGCCGCGAAGCCGTTCCAGCGGCCCACGAAGAACATCGTCTACGGCTTCAACATCACGCCCGGTTGGTAACGCCCGATTTCAGTACTGACGAATTCGAGCAGCTCGTCGAGAAAGCAATCGACGAGCTGCCTCCCCGCTTCGCGGAACTCCTTGAAAACATCGTCGTGGTGATCGAGCAGGAGCCGTCCGAGCACGACCTCGAGGCGATGGATGACGAGGCGTACGCGAACGGCGCCGAGCTCCTCGGCCTCTACCGCGGCGTGCCGATGACCCGCCGCACCCACGACATGCTGCTGCTCCCCGATCAGGTCGCGATCTTCCGCGGCCCGATCCTCCGCATTGCCCGCACCCGCGCGCAGATCGTCCGCCAGATCCGCGAGACCGTGATCCACGAGCTGGGTCACTACTTCGGTCTAGCGGATCACGACATGGTGT
>DASYSN010000627.1:0-1577 GCA_036003305.1 Thermoanaerobaculia bacterium | reverse complement strand
CGGCGACATACCGAAGCAGTTTCGCCAGCTCGGTGGCAAGCCGCTCGTGCAGCGCGTCGTCGAGCGGTTCCTCTTCGACGAGCAGGTCTCCCGTGTGATCGTTCCGGTCGCGGAGATGCTGCTCTCGGTCGTCAGCCATTCCAACGAGGATCGCGTGAAGTTCGTCGCGGGCGGCGAGACGCGGCTGCAGTCGGTCGCGCGCGGGCTCGAGCATGCCGGCGACGCGGACCTGATCGCCATCCACGATGCGGTCCGCCCATTCTTCGCCGTCGACACCTTTCACGCGGCGCTGGCCGCCGCGCAGGAGCACGGCGCGGCGTTGCCGGTGATTCCACTCGCCGACACGGTGCATGTCGTCGCCGACGATCGGATCATCTCGACGCCCGATCGCTCCACCCTCGCCGCCGCGCAGACGCCGCAGTGCTTCCGCGCCGAAGTGCTGCGTGAAGTCATCGAGCGCGCGCAACGTGAGGGAGGCGACGCGACCGATGAGGCGGGTCTCGCGGCGAAGTACGGTTACATCGTGAAGACCATCCCCGGCGACTCGATGAACTTCAAGATCACGCGGCTCGAGGATCTCGCGATGGCAGAACGTGTGCTGGCCGAGTGGGGCGGCGAGTCATGATCCGGATCGGACAAGGAGTCGACGTTCATGCGTTCGACGACTCGCGTCCGCTGATCCTCGGCGGTATTCGCATCAGTGAAAGCGGCGGGCTTGCCGGGCACTCGGACGCGGACGCCGTTCTGCACGCGATCACTGATGCGCTTCTCGGCGCCGCCGGCGCGGGAGATATCGGCCACTACTTCCCGTCGACTGATGAGCGATGGCGCAACGCCGAATCGTCGCGCTTCGTCGCCGAGGCGCGAAGGATCGTGGCGGAGATGGACGGCGAGATCGCGAACGTCGACATTACGATCATCGCGCAGAAGCCGAAGCTCGCGTCGCACCGCGACGCGATCCAGGCGAAGGTCGCGCATCTGCTCGATCTTCCGAACGGCCGCGTGAACGTCAAGGCAACAACGACCGATCACCTCGGCTTCATCGGCCGCAGTGAAGGCATCTGCGCAATGGCGATTGTCGCGATCGAGGTGCCGGGTTGACGGTTCGCGTTCGTTTCGCGCCGTCTCCGACCGGGCACCTGCACGTCGGCGGCGCGCGCACCGCGATCTTCAACTGGCTCTTTGCTCGCCACAACGGCGGCACGTTCATCATCCGCGTCGAGGACACCGACCAGGCGCGCTCCACGCGTGAATCGGAGGAGATGGTCCTCGAGGACTTGCGCTGGCTGGAACTCGCGTGGGACGAGGGCCCGAGCGATGCTCCTGATAGGGGCGGCCCCCACGCGCCGTACCGGCAGAGCGAGCGTGTCGACGTCTACAGCGCCGCGGCGCAGCAGCTTCTCGCAAGGAACGTCGCCTATCGCTGCTTCTGCACCGAGGAAGAGCTCGAAGCGAAGAGGAAGAAGGCGGAGGAGGAAGGGCGGCCGCCGCACTACGACCTGACCTGCTACCGGCTGTCGCCGCAACAGATCTCGGCGAAGCTCGCGATGTGGACGCCGTTCGCGCTGCGTTTTCAT
>DASYSN010000626.1:0-1680 GCA_036003305.1 Thermoanaerobaculia bacterium | reverse complement strand
GTATCCGTCACGGCGCCGTCTTCGATGTGCTGCCGCGCGCGGCGGCGCAGCTCCGTCACGTCCGAGAGAAAGGGCTTGTCACTCATTCGCTTTACTCCTTCTGACACGAACACTATCACCGCCCAAAGCGGCTCCATTCGGCACTGCGACGACCGCGCCAGTGGATCTCGCGGCGCCGGATGGTCATCCAGGTCGACTGCATAAGGATGTAGAGCCAGACCAGGACCATCGGCAGGTGGAGGAAGATCGCGTTCAGGAGCGAGTAGCGGCCGCGGATCGCGATCATGAGCCGGATGACGGTGCAGATCGCAACGATCGCGATGGAAACCGGCGATCCAAAGAAGGCGAGAACGAACGGGAGGACGTGCAGCCACACCATGACCGTCGCCAGCAGGAGCGCCGACCACGCGCTGCCGAGGAACGCGAAGACGTTCTTCTCGAAGCCGAAGACGACCTCGCGGAGGCCGTGGTACATGCGGGCCGAGATCAGGTCGTCGGTGACGACATGTTTCGTCCGAAGGCCGCGGGAACGGAGCTGGCGCGCGAGGCCGATGTCGTCGATGACGGCGTTGTGCAGCGCCGCGTGGCCGCCGATCGCGTCGTAGTCGGTGCGGTGGACGAGGTTGCCGACGCCGCCGCCGAGACCGAGGCTCACGGCGTTCCAGCGGTTGCCGAGCCAGAGGGGGATGCCGGCCCACGCGAAGAACGGCAGCATCATCATCGACACCTGCTCGCCGAACGTGCGCATCTCGATGTGAGGGAGGACGGCGAGCATCGACGCGCCGCTTTCTTCGAGACGGTCGACCATCGAGGCGATCGCTCTCGGCTCGTAGTGGATGTCGGCGTCGACGAACAGGAGCAGCTCGCCGCGGGCAACGCGGCTCCCCTGTTCGAGAGCCCACGGTTTGCCGAGCCAGCCGGGCGGCGTCTCTTCGCCATGTAGAACCGTGAGGCGCGGATCATCCAACGCGGCGAGGATCTGCGGCGTCAGGTCGGTCGACTGGTCGTCGATGGCGATGATCTCGAGGTCGCGGTAGGTCTGCGCCAGCATGGCAGCGACCGTCGCGCCGATGCTCCGCTCCTCGTTCCTCGCCGGAATGACGATGGAGACAAAGGGGCCGCTCGTCCGGTCAGACGGACGGAGCGGCCGTTCGAGGATCAGGTTGAGAACAGTGGTCGCGAGGGCGTAGAGCCAGACGGCCAGGGCGGCGACTTCGAGGGCGTGCATCTCAGAGCGGAGATGGGAGATCGGAGACGCTATTCTCCGCTCTCCTATCTCCCCACTTCCCTCTGCTCCGCTACACCGCCGACGAGCCGATCCGGCGCTGGGCGTCGACCGCGTATGGCGAGTCGGGGAACTGGGTGGCGATGCGCCGGTACGTATCCTTCGACTTCTCGCTGTTGCCCTGGGCGTCGTACGACTGGGCGAGGAGGGCGAGGAGGGTGTCGGGCGGAAGCACCTGGTCGGTCGTTTTCGCCAGCTCCGCGTTCAGCTCGATGGTCACCTGCGGCGCCTCGCCGTTCGCGATGCGAAGCTGGTAGAGGCTGTAGCGCGCCGCGCCGACGAGTAGGTGCTTTGGATGGTCGCTGATGAAGTCGGACAACAGTTTCCGCGCTGTCGCAGAGTCGCCTTTGGAGGCGTCGATGCGGGCGAGGTAGATGTTGGCGACGTCGGCCGCC
>DASYSN010000625.1:0-2106 GCA_036003305.1 Thermoanaerobaculia bacterium | reverse complement strand
GTTTTGCGGATTTTTCCCGGCGTCGCCACGTGTTATTGGCGCATTCCAGTGCTACATTGCAACCTGGGTCCAAAGGGATATCTCCGTACAATCTGCGAATGGTGACTGAAACGGTGTATCGCCCAGCGATGGACGTCGTCGTCCGCCGCGTCGGGGAGGAATCGGTCGTCGTACCGATCCGGAACCGCGTCGGCGATCTCGACTCCATCTTCACGCTGAACGAGGTCGCCTCCCGCGTCTGGGAGCTCCTCGACGGCACCCGCCCGCTCGACGCCATCGTCGAGACGATCTGCGAGGAATTCGAGGTGACGAGCGACGTCGCCCGTTCCGACGTTCAGGAACTGCTCGACTCGCTCGAGCAGGCGCATCTGGTCGAGGCGGTCGGAGCATGATCCAGAGCCTCTCCTACACCGAGTTCTCGCGCCGGATCGCGTTCGGAACCCGCCACCGCAACGTCGCGGTTCAGGGAACGATCGAGCTGAGCCATCGCTGCCCGCTCGAATGCGTCCACTGCTACAACAACCTCCCGATGAACGACGCCGAGGCGCGGCGTTCGGAGCTGACGACCCAGGAGTACATCCACCTCCTCGACGAGATCGCGGACCTCGGCTGCCTCTGGCTCTGCCTCTCCGGCGGCGAGGCCTTCGCCCGTCGCGACTTCTTCGAGATCTACGAGCACGCGAAGCGCAAAGGCTTCCTCGTCACGATCTTCACGAACGGCATCCTGATCGACGAGCGGGTGGCGAACCGGCTCGCCGAGATGCCGCCGTTCGCGATCGAGATCACGCTCTACGGCCGGACGAAGCAGACGTACGAGGCGCTGACGCGGATCCCCGGATCGTGGGACAAGTGCATGCGCGGAATCCGTCTGCTCCTCGCGCGCAATCTTCCGCTCAAACTGAAAACGGTTGCGGTCTCGATCAACAAGCACGAGGTCTACGACATCAAGGCGTTCGCCGACGAGCTCGGGGTCGACCTGAAGTTCGATGCGATGATGAACCCGCGCATCGACTGCTCCGCGGCGCCGCTCAGCGTCCGCCTCTCGCCTACGGAGCTGGTCGAGCTCGACCTCCACGACGAGGCGCGCGCCGCCGAATTCAAACGCCTCGGCAGCATCCTCTCCCCTCCG
Organism: Thermoanaerobaculia bacterium; assembly: GCA_036003305.1. GTDB lineage: Bacteria > Acidobacteriota > Thermoanaerobaculia > Gp7-AA8 > Gp7-AA8 > DASXHZ01. The sequence goes on along the minus strand of DASYSN010000625.1, from coordinate 977 downwards.
CCACAGCAGGAGACGCCGACGATGTACGAGTGCGGCGGCGGCGTCCACAGTTGGGCGATGGATCCGTACGGCAACCTGACGATCTGCGTCCTCTCGCATAAAGACAACTTCAACATCCGCGAACAGACGTTCGCCGAAGCGTGGAATGGGCTCATGGAGGTTCGGCAAAAGCCAGCCACCCGGCCGACCAAGTGCACGGCGTGTCAGATCAAGACGATGTGCGGGATGTGCCCGGCCAACGGAGAGCTGGAGAACGGCGATCCGGAGGCTCCGGTCGATTTCCTCTGCCACGTCGCGCATCTCCGCGCCGCGGCCCTCGACATCGAAGTCCCCGAACACGGCGACTGTGAGTACTGCGCCGGCGGCTCCGCCCACGGAGTCATCGCCGCGGAAGCGTTGCAACTGACGGCGGCGAGTGCCTACGCCGCCAACATCGATGTGACCAACTTCCCCGCCGAATCGTCCTGCGGCGGAGGAAGCTGCGCTTGTGAAAAGTGAGGAAGGGAAGAATGGAAGACAACTCTCGTCTCAAACAACGCAAGCCGTACCAGAAGCCCGAAGCCAGCCGCTTTCCGTTGCGCCCCGACGAAGCGGTCCTCGGCTTCTGCAAGACCACCAGCGGCGGCGGACCGTTCCAGGCCCACTGCTCGAACAACGGCGGCTGCAAGACTCCCGGCTCATAACGATGCGTTACCTCCTCGCCATCGGCGGCGTCACGATCGCCATCAACGTCGACAGCAATGCAGACGCGCGGACGATCGCGCCGCTCGGCGGCCCGATCTCGCGGTTCGTGGTCGCCGGCGAGGCGCCGGTGGATATCGACGTGCGCGTGCGGCTGATGGAGAGCGCAGAGCGCAGTGCGCAGAGCGCAGTGGTTTTTGACTCGGGATCGCTGTGGCGGATGTATGCCGATGGCCGCATCGAATTTCGGTCGAGTTTTTCGGGCGACGAGCCGTACAAGATCGCTCGCGTATCGG
>DASYSN010000624.1:0-11330 GCA_036003305.1 Thermoanaerobaculia bacterium | reverse complement strand
CAGAGGGCCGAACGGCAGGTAGGTACCGGCGCTGGCCAGACTCGTCCCGCCGGAGGCGGCCGAGATCTGCCGGCCCGCGAGATCATAGGTGTAGGTCACGATCCGGCCGGAGGGGTATGTCATGGAAGTGCGGTTGCCTTCCGTGTCATACGCGTAGAACGATGGGTAACCCGCGCTGCCGCGCGTTGTGTACTCGTACCGGAGCCGTCCGAGGTGGTCGTAGGCGAAGAAGGTCGCACCGGTCGGATCGCTTACCGCGGTCAGTCGCCCGATGCCATACGTGATGCTCGGCTCATCGTAGGACCAGTTGATCGTCTCGGACGGAGAACCGGAGAGCGTCGAGGTCGCGAACAGCGGTCGCGACAGCGCATCGTACGCGCGTGTCGTCGTCGCTCCGTTCGCATCAGTCGTTGTCAGCAGATTCCCGGCGAGATCGTAGGCGTACGTGGTCGTGCCGGTGACCGGGCTGACCTGCTTCGTCGTCCGGCCGAAGTCGTCGTAGGTGTAGGTCGTGAGGTTTCCGTTTGGGTCGGTCACCGAGGTGAGGTTTCCCTGTACGTCATAGCCGTATGAGGTGCTGATTAGACCGCCGCCGAGCGTCTGACTGACGTTCGCCACGGCGCCTGTCGCGTTGTAGCTGTAGAACGTATTCGGACCCGGATCCGGGGGATTCTGGTGGTTCTCGTCCTGCACTGTCGAAAGCGTACCGGCGGCGTCGTACGCGTAGGTAACCTTAGCTGCGTCGGGATAAGTGATCTGCGCCAGGCGGCCGAAGGAGTCGTACGCATAGCTCACCGACTTTCGCGTCACGAACGAACCGCTCGAGTTGTCGAGGAACCGATCGGCACTCCTCTGGCCCGTGTTCGGGTCGTAGTCATATTCGATCCGTTCGCTGACAGTCGAGGAGATCGTGCGCGTGAGGCTCGCCACGCGTCCGCGCGGGTCGTAGGTGTAGGACGTGACGCCGCCGCGCGGCTTGGTCTCGCTCGCCAGCGGCCCGCCGCCCGCCGAATACGACCGAGCATCCACGATATCGGTGTTGCAGGTCGGGTCGGCGACCGTGTCGCAGCCGCTGATCGCCGGATACGTCGATGTCAGAAGACGTCCGAGCGGGTCGTACGCCATCGTGACGGCGACATGATTGGAATCCCTCGCCGTCTCCGCGTTCCCGAAGACGTCGTAGTCTGAGTACGTCGTGATGTGCCCCAGAGCATCGCGCACCGCCGCGAGCTTTCCGCGCCACGTCGGCGTGACGCTCGGGTCGATCGGGTAGTAGACGAACGTGGTGACGTCCGAGACGTCGGTTCGTGGGCCGTCGATCTGCTTGCGCAGACCGGCCGGCTGCGCCAACGTGAGCCAGCTCGAGCTGAACGGGCCGCCCGGGTCGAACGCCGCCCCTTCGCTGCCGTTGTAGAGCGCGGTCGACGTCGTATGCGCCTCCGACTGGGTCGAGGAGGTCCAGCCGGTCTCCGTGTGCGCAAGGGCGGTTCCGGTCACCGAATCGTAGCCAAACGCATCGCTGCGCGTCGCAGAGGGGTTGGCGACGCTCGTGGTCGTGATCAGGATTGGCAGGTCAGGCCAATTCGGGTCGCCGTACGCGTAGGTTGTTGTCTTCGTCAGCGCCGTCGGCACCAGCATCGCGGCGGCCAGGTCGTCGGTCGTCGTCATGCGGCAGTGCGCCGGATCCGTTGCCGGATCGCACCCGCTCGGCTGAAGCGGGCCGGTCACGCTGCTCAACTGCCCGGACGCCACGTCATACGCCGACTCTTTGACGTAGCCACGGCCGTCCTGCTCCCGGATGACGTGGTTGAACGCGTCGAACGTGTACGTCACGTCCTCTGACGCCGAACACGAGGAACAGCCGCCACGCACTTCGACCGTGTGCAGCACGCCGTTCGTGCCGCGGACGTAGTAGTTGACGACGCGTCCGGACGTGTAAGTGACTTGCGTCAGCGTCTCGCCGGCAACCCTGCCGGCCTGATTCAACGCGATGCTCTGAACGTCATCCGTCACCTGAAGCGAGTTCGTACCGCGGCCCTTCGCGTCATATGCATGCGACTCGATCAGGTTCCCCAGCGCGTCGCGCACGTCAGTCAGATGCCCGGAACCGTCGTACGCGTACGTCCGCCACGCCTGAACGTCAGGCGCGAGCACCGCGATCAGTTGCGCCGCAGAGTACTGATAGGTCCACGCGATGGTGTCGCTGACTCGGATATTCGTGATGAGCCGGCTCCCCGAGTCGGTGGTGATCGTCAGCGAGAACGTTCCCCACGAGTCGGCCACGGCGGCCGGCAGACCGTTCCCGTCGTAGGTGACCGTGATATCCCGGCGTTCGCGCAAGGACGTGACTTTCAGGAGCTTTCCCGCACCGCTGTAGGTTCGCGTCGTCCGTCCGCCGCCCTCGCGGAAAACGAAGCCGGTGGAGGTATTGCCGGTCAGGGTCGCCGTGACCTGCTGCCCTTTCGGCCATAGCTGCGCGTAACGGCCGCCGGTCGACCAGAACAGGTACTGCTGGTGCGATTCGAGCCAGACCACCACGACCTGGTTCGCTCCGCTGCCGCTCGTCGTCACCTTCGAGTCGAGCAGCGAGGTCCATCCGATACCGAACAGCCCTTGCGTGTGATTGTCGCTGTCGTACGCGCGCGTGAGGTGAAGGACGTTCTGCTGCGGCAGTGGGTCGGTCGTGTCCACCTGGACGCTGCCGGTGTTGACGAGAACCGGGGTGCCGGCCGACCCCGCGGGGCAGCAACCACCGGCACCGGCCGTGTCCTTCGCCGTCAGCGGCGTCCCGCAGTGGTTGCTCGTTGCTGTGGCGGTGAAGTGCGTATACGTGTCGAGCGCGCCGATCGTGACGGTCTGAGAGCTCGCCGCCGGGTTCGGCGTGATCGATGGGATACTCGCGGGGCAGTTCCCGGTATCGCAGGTCAACGTCACGCTGCGCTCCGCGAGCGTGGTGTTTGTCGGGAAGGACCATGACACGACGGCGTCGTAGCTCGGATCGCCCGCCAGCGTCTGGCCGTTCTGAACGAGTCTCAACTGGACCGTAGGAGTTCCCCCCTGAATCTCGATATCACTCGTCTCGACATCGCCTTCGTTGGTACACGTGTTCGCAAACGCCGTGGCGGTAAAGGTATGTTTGCCTGCAGGCCAACAACTCGTCGCAACCCTGAACTGCTGGGATCCGCTCTCGGTTGCTGGTCCCTGGTTCAAGAAGAAATCGGAGCAACAACCGTCGTGGCTGACGAATACAGCACGGTCGAGATGGCTCGTCGTATTCGGGAAGGTCCAGCCGACGGTAAACAACTCGTCGCCGTTCTGATCCGGACCATTGTCCGTGAGCGTGACCGTTGGCTTCGAGTTGACGCTCACGGTCGTTTTCGCGGTCGTAAAGTCTCCCGTGCAACTGCTCCCGGTGCCGGTGATGTCGCGTGATCCCGTCGGCCAGCATTCGGTCGAGAAGTTGCACACATACGTGCCGCTCTTTTGCGCCGGCTTGAAGTCGCACATGCCGTCGACATGAACATCGTCGTTGGCTGGAATCGAGTTCGGAAAGTTGTAATTGACCGTCACCGTCCCGGTGGCGGTCACGGGATCGATGGTGACGTTCGAGAAGCCGAAGGTAACCTGCGTCGAGGGGATCGTCAGACTCGTGTAGGTCTCCGTCTGCCCACAACCGCTTACCGTTGCGAGGATTTGGTGGGGCCCGCCCTTGATGCAGGCTAAGCTCTTGGTGATCGGGCCCGACGACCCCGTCAGCGGAGCCTGACCGTTGTAGTAAATAGGAACGTTGATATCGAAGCCGCCGACATCGACGACGCCCGTCGCGTTGGGGTCGGTGTTATGTATCGTCCAACTGATGTTGAAGGTGTAATTGTCATTGGCGTCCGGGCCACTCACACCGACAGTGATCGTCGGCGGCGTGTTCGCGATGCAGGTGGCGGATACGGTTAGGGCGCCACCGAAGAGCAGCAGGATCGATATGAGTACACGCCTGAGCATCTGGTTCGTTCCTTTCAGTCGCTGAGCCGCTCCATGAGCCGGTTCACGCGGTCGAACACGTCCTCGATCTCGCCGGCGATGTTGCGTAGGTCGCCTGCGCCGTCGGCGTCGAGAAACGCGAGGATGTCGTCGGCGTCGAGCATCAGATCGGCGAGACGGTCGAGGATTTGCTCCCGGACCGGCAGGTTCGCGAAACCGATAGCGGCATCGCGCGCGTCGCGCGCTTCCCGATCAACCTGCGTCATGTCTTCTTTATGGACGTGCTGCGAATCAGGAAGATAAGGGCCGGTCGCGGGGCGGTAAAGTCGTATTTTGTTGCCTCTCGACTTCGGCCTTCCGGTACTCGCCGGGAGTCATGTCGAAGGCCGCACGGAAGACTCGGAAGAACGTCGTGCGGTCTCCGAAGGCGCTGCGGGCGGCGACTTCCGCGACGGTCAGGTCGGTCGTTCGGAGGAGGCGCGCCGCCTCATCGAGCTGCCTTCGACGAAGCTCCGAGAGCAGCGTTCGCCCAAGAGTCTGGGACATCGTGCGGCTCAGCGTGGAACGGTTTGAGTTCAGGCGCTCGGCAAGCTCGGACGCTCTCGCAACCGTGCGCACGCGAAAGCACTCGCGAAGATAGTGTTCGATGATGAAGTTTCTTGCCGTACATGGTACGCTGCGAGACTCACGCCTTTCGAGATAGCGCCTGATATGCTCTGCGTCTTCATCCCGGCCTTGCTCGGCAACGGCTTTTCGCAAATCGCCGAGCGCCTCGTTCGCGTTTCCAACCAAACGGTGTTCTTCGAGGAGATCGATGGCTTTCAGCAAAAGAACCTCGGCCTCGCGATAACGATGTGAAGCGAGCGATAGCCGTCCTAATGACCACTGAGTACGAGCAACATGCGGTTGCATACCGGCCGCATCGTATCTTTCAAGACCTTCGTTGAAGTACTTGACCGCGATGGCGAGCTCGCCAGCTTCGCGCAGGAGAATTCCGAGATTACAAGCGGCTCTTGCATTCATCACCGCATCGCTTTGCCGCCGCGCGCCTGCGACGACGAATTCGTAGATTTTTCGTGCCTCCCCACACCTTCCGGCTCGATGAAGGATGAGCGCCACCACCTCCTGGCTCTCCAGGTGTTGATGGGCAGAGCCGATCGCCAAGTAATGTGCTGCCACACGTTGAGCGTGGAAAAGCGCTTCCGAATACCTGCCGAAGTCCCAGAGAATGATGGCAAGCGTCAGTTCAATCGCATGCGTCTCAGGCCCGTAACCTGGAAAACAGCGGTTTGCCACCTGCGCGCGGTCGATCGCATCCATGGCTTCGGAGTAACTTCCAAGAAAGTGGCACGAGAGTGCGTACTCTTTCCATGCCCTGCCGCGCAGTTCGAGGACCAAGCTTGATGGGTAAGCGTCATCGGGCAGAGCGTCTGCGATGGCGCATGCGGCACGCGCAAGCTCGGCCGCGAAAGACGCGCGACGGTCACACTCTCTTCGCGAGGCGCCGCATAGCGCCCGCACGACACCTCCGCTTCTGAACAGGCGCCGCTGCTCGATACGGGCGCTCGCAAATCGGTAGGGCGTCGCGATGACGCTCGAAAGGAGATCTCGCGCTCGCGAGTCCTCATCCGAGATGCGCAACATGAGGTCACGCAGAGCTTGGTGGCGCTCCTTCACACCTTCAGTTCGACCGGACTCTACCCGCTCCTGCATCTCCTTCGATCGCCAGTAATTGCGGCTCGCGTTGCAGATCGCGGCGATGAGGTAGGCGCGGAGGTCGCTCCGGACCGCGCCGGGATTTGCGATGTAGGCGGCGAAGACGTCATGGACCAGGGTGTCGGCGTCGGAGGGAGGGATCCCGAACTTCCGCACGGCGACGCGCCTAAGTAGCGGCGAGTGTTCCAGATAGACGCGCTCGATGACGCCGCAGGACGCCAGGAGCTCGGAGGGCGTCGGCGAGCCGGAGGGCCGCGGCTCTACGTGCATTTCACGTGCATCCGTCGAGGAGTGTCGCGAACGGACCGTATTCCTACCTCGAATTCAGGCTGTATACGCGGTGACGCGGCCGCACTCAGCAGCACACCGGCCCCTTCGAGCGGCAACACAGTCACCGCCCGGTGATCGGGGGGCAGCGTCCGGTGACCGCGCGGCCCCTCGGAGCGGAAACCCGGCCGCTCCCAGGGGCGCGCCGTTCACCGCGAGGTGGCGAGTGCTCACCGCGAGGTGGGACGTGCTCACCACCGCGCGGGCACGTGATCACCCCGAGGTGGCGCGTTGGTCACCGGGAGGTGGCGCGTGCTCACCAAGAGGTGGCGCGCTGGTCACCGGGAGGTGGCGCATGCTCACCAAGAGGTGGCGCGCTGGTCACCGGGAGGTGGCGCGTGCTCACCACCAGGTGGCGCGTGCTCACCACCGGGCGGCCACGTGATCACCATGAGGTGGCGCGTTGGTCACCGGGAGGCGGTGCGTGCTCACCACCAGGTGGGACGTGCTCACCACCAGGTGGGCAGGTGATCACCACGAGGTGGCACGTGCTCACCACCGTGCGGGCGCGTGCTCACCGGGACGTGGCGCGTGCTCACCACGAAGCGGCCGAAGATCCCTGCGAGCGGCCGGGTCCCTGCTCCTCGGGGCGGTGGATCAGCGGCCGCGTGCAGACGTTCACGGCCGGCCGGCCCTGCAGCGCCGCTACACCTCCGCGTAGCCTTCGCTCTCGTGGCCGTCGCGCGAGGTCTTCACCTTGTACGCGATGAGCGCGAGGGGGACGCCGATCTGGATGGCGCGTTTGAGGAGCTTGGGGAAGCCGAAGCCGACCAGGAAGCCGACGACCGCGCCGCCGGCGACGATCTGGGGGGCGTGCTCGCGGGCCATCGAGTCGAAGTCGAGCTTCCTGCGGAGCTGCGCGTCGAGCTCGTCGATCCGGTCTCCGACGCCGTCGCGTGCCCGCTCGATCTCCGCCTCGATCTGCTTCTTTTCGCCCGGATTCATTCTTTGCTCCTCACGCGCTGGAAGTCCGCCTTGATCGCCTCGACGTCCGCCTTGATCTGCTGCACCGATTCGCTCGGAACGAAGTTCACCTGTGCGAACTTTTTCTTCCCCATCATCGCCAGGACGCCGGCAACGACGAAGAGCACGACCGTGACGATGAGGCTCGAAACCAACGCCGGCACGCCGAGGGCGACGAGGCCGAGAGTGATCGTGACGAAGAGGAAGGCGAGACCGAAGAGCGCTACGAACGCGGCGCCGGCGAACATCGCCGCCCCGCCGCCCAGCTTCGCGACGGTGTCCTTGATCTCGAGCTTGAGGAGGGCGATCTCGCTCCGGAAGAGCGTCGAGATGTCCGCGGTCAGCTCTTTGACGATCTGTCCGAGCGACCGGTTGTCTGAACTTGCGAAGTGCGTTGCCATAGGTACCTCATGGCAGCAAAACATCTGCCGAAGAATGGCGGGAGTGTATCGCGGGTAAGATTCGCCGCAATGGCCATCGAGCTCGTCAAAGATTTCCGGTTCGAGGCGGCGCACTGGCTTCCCAACGTGCCGGAGGGGCACAAGTGCCGGCGCATGCACGGCCACTCGTTCCGCGGCGAGGTCGCCGTCCGCGGCGAGGTCGACCCGGTCACCGGCTGGATCATCGATTTCGCCGATCTCAAGCGCGCCATCGACCCGGTCGTGTCGCTCCTCGACCACTACCTCCTCAACGAGATCGAGGGGCTGCGGAACCCGACCAGCGAGCTCCTCGCCGGCTGGATTTGGAACAAGCTGGCCGGCAACGTGCCCGGGCTCTACCGCGTCACCATCGAGGAGACCTGCACCACGAGGTGTCATTACTTTGGATAGGTCGCAAGCCACCGACGCGCTGAAGCTCCTCGGCTCCGCGCGTTACGCCGACATCCGCTACACCGCCACGCACCAACAGCACGTGAAAGTGCGCAACGGCGAGGTGGACCATCTCTCGTCGACGGCCGACCGGGCGATCGGCGTTCGCGTGCTGGTCGGCAACGGCTGGGGCTTCGCGGCCTCGAGCGACACGAGCGAGGCGTCGATGCGGGAGACCGCGTTGCGCGCCCTCGAAGTCGCGGCGGCAAGCAACATCGCGTCGACGCAGCAGATCGTCCTCAGCGACGTCGAGCCGTACGCCGCCGCATGGGCGTCGAAGTACCAGATCGACCCGTGGTCGATTCCGATCGAGAAGAAGATCGAGCACCTGATGAACGCGACCGAGCCGATGCGCAGCGACCCGCGCATCCACCAGGCGTCGGGCGAGATCTCCTGTTACCGCCAGGAGAAGACCTTCGCCTCGACCCTCGGCAGCTTCATCGAGCAGACGACGACGGAGATGGGCGGCGGAATCGAGGCGGTCGCGATCGACGGCAGCGAGTTCCAGCGTCGCACGTACCCGAACCCGTTCGGCGGCGACTTCCAGGCCGAGGGGTGGGAGTTCATCGAGCGGCTCGACCTGGCGCATAAAGGGCTGCAAGTACGCGACGAGGCGCTGGCGCTCCTCGCGGCGCCGAAAGCGCCGGCCGGACGCTTCGACCTGATCGTCGGAAGCGCGCAGCTCGCGCTGCAGGTCCACGAGTCGTGCGGACACCCGACGGAGCTCGATCGCGCGATGGGCCTCGAGATCTCGCTCGCGGGCGGCTCGTTCCTGCAGCCGGACATGCTCGGCAAGTTCCGCTACGGATCGGACCTCGTCACGATCGTCGCCGACGCCACCGTTCCCGGCGCCCTCGGCTCGTTCGCATTCGACGACGACGGCGTGCCGGCGCAGCGGTTCCCGCTGATCGACCGCGGAATGTTCGTTGACTACCTCACCGGCCGCGATACCGCGCCCGCACTCGGCAGAAGATCGAACGGCACGGTCCGCGCGGAGAGCGCGGCACGGATTCCGATCATCCGGATGACGAACATCAACCTCGAGCCGGGGACGACGCCGCTCGCTGACATCATCGCCGACACGAAGCGAGGGATCTTCGTCGAGACGAACAAGTCGTGGTCGATCGACGACGTGCGGCTCAACTTCCAGTTCGGCTGCGAGGTGGCGTACGAGATCGTCGACGGAAAGCTCGACCGGCTGATGAAGAACCCGCTCTACACCGGAATCACGCCGGAATTCTGGCGCTCGTGCGACGCCGTCGCCGACCGGTCGAGCTGGCAGGTCTGGGGCCTTCCGAATTGCGGGAAGGGCGACCCGATGCAGACGATGCGCGTCGCGCACGGCGCGCCCGCCGCACGGTTCCGGAACGTGGAAATGGGCTGATGCGGACGGAACGCGAATCGTTCGACATTCTCGATCGCGCCCTCGGCGCCGCCGGCACCGAGGCGGATGCGTCGTTCCTGTCGGTCGACCAGAACATCTCGCGCTACGCGAACTCGAACGTGCACCAGAACATGTCCGAAGTGAGCGCCGGGCTCACGCTGCGCGTGGTCCTGAACGGCTCGATCGGCGTCGCGTCGACGACGTCGTTCGACGACGACGAAATCCGGCGCACCGCGGACCTCGCGCGCGAGGCGGCGAAGCATTCTTCGCCACTTCAGAACTTTTCAGGCTTGAACCGGGACAACGCGCCGCTGCCGGACGTCGAGACGTTCGACGACCACACGGCCGCCATCACACCGGCAGACAAGGCGCGCGACCTCCGCACGATGTTCGATCGCGGACGCGAACACGGCGTGCAGTTCGCCGGCGCGTATGGCACGTCCCGCGCCTCGGTCGCCTGCGCGAACACACACGGCATCCGCCGTTACGCGCCGCTGACGTTCGCCGACGCGAGCGTCATCGCGCTGCACGCGCGCGGATCGGGCTACGCAGGGCGCTGCGGCCGGCGGGCGAACGACGTCGACGTCCTCGCCCTCGGCGACGAGGCGACCACGAAGGCGACGCTGCGGCTCGACAACATCGAAGACATCGATCCCGGCGCGTTCGACGTCATCCTCGAGCCGCCGGCCCTCGGCGAGGTCTTCGAGTGGATGACGATGATCGCGTTCACAGGCCAGGCGTACGAGGACGGCTCCTCGTTCCTCGTCGACCGTCTCGGGCAACGCATCACCGGCGAGAACTTCACGGTCGCCGACGATGCCGTCGACCCCTCGTTCCTCCCCTTTCCGTTCGATCTCGAGGGATTCGCGAAGCGCCGCGTGCCGCTCATCGAGAACGGCGTCGCCCGCACGCCGATGGTCGACAAGGCGTACGCCGACCGCCTGCGCCTCACGCCGACCGGCGGCACGTGGCACCTTGGCGCCGCCGATCACGGAAATTCGTTCCATATCTCAATTCAGCGCGGCGACGCGACACGCGAGGAGATGATCGCCTCGACGAAACTCGGCATCTGGGTGACGCGCTTCAACTACGTCAACGGCCTCCTCGAACCGAAGAGCGCCCTCATGACCGGAACCACGCGCGACGGTACGTTCCTGATCCGCGACGGAGAGGTCGCCGCGCGCCTTCCCAACCTCCGCTGGACGCAGTCGATGGTCGAGGCGCTCTCGAACATCGAGTCGCTCACGCGCGAGCGGCGGAGGGTCGCCACCTGGTACAACATGTTCGGCGGGACCATCGCTCCCGTCATGAAAATCCGAGGTTGGCACTTCACAGGCAAGTCGGTTTAGGGGAATGGCGCAGTACATCATCCGACGCCTGCTGCAGTTGATCCCGATCACCCTCGGGATCATGACGCTGATCTTCTCGCTCATTCACATGATCCCGGGCGACCCGGCCGTGCAGATCGCCGGCGAGGGAGCGCGGCCGGAAGACGTGATCGCGATCCGGAAGGCGCTCGGCCTCGACCAGCCGCTCTGGTCGCAATACGTCCACTACCTCGGCCGCCTCGCGCACGGCGACCTCGGCGTCTCGTTCCGTACGAGCACTCCGGTGGCGAAGGAGATCATGCTTCGCTATCCGGCGACGATGGAGCTCGCATTCGGCGCGATGTTCGTCGCGATCCTGGTCGCCTTCCCGCTCGGAATGATCTCGGCGATCTACCGCAACTCCTGGATCGACAACGTCGCGCGCTTTTTCGCGCTGATCGGCGTCTCGATGCCGAGCTTCTGGTTCGGCCCCCTGCTGATCATCGCGTTCGCGATCAATCACACCTGGTTTCCGGTATCGGGGCGCGACGAGGGATTGCGCTCGCTCGTCCTCCCCGCCGTGACGATGGGGCTCGCGCTCTCCGCGATCCTGACGCGCATGATCCGCGTCAGCGTCGCCGAGGAGCTGAACCAGCTCTACATGACGACGGCGATCGCGAAAGGCGTGACGCGGATCAAAGCGATCCTCCGGCACGCACTGAAGAACGCCATGATTCCGGTCATCACCGTCCTCGCGCTGCAATTCGGGTCGCTCCTCACCGGCGC
>DASYSN010000623.1:0-2835 GCA_036003305.1 Thermoanaerobaculia bacterium | reverse complement strand
CCTGCAGTCGACGCCCGCGGTGCAGCGCATCTTCGGCCAGGGCGGTTGGGTGCCGGGCGACGCGCAGTTCGTCGGCAACAACCCGCCGGGCGACGCGGTGATCACGTACTACCAGAAGAAGCGCCACATCTTCGGCGACCTCAAGATCGACGTCCTCGACTCGGCCGGCAACGTGGTCGGCTCGATCCCGTCGAGCAAGCGCCGCGGCCTCAATCGCGTCACCTGGTCGATGCGCACGAAGCCGCCCAAAGTTCCGCCCGCGGCGTCCGCTGCGTTCGGCGCCTCGGTCGGTCCGCGCGTCCTCCCCGGCACGTACGCGGTCCGGATGACGAAGGACAAGAACGTCTACACCACTCCGCTCCAAGTCATCACCGATCCGCGCGCGAAGTACTCGGCTGAAGACCGCAAGGCGAACTTCGACCTTGCGAACAAGCTAAAGTCGGACATCACCGACATGGCGTACTCGGTCGAGCAGATGAACGCCATCCGCGGCGCGCTCGACGAGCGTGCCTCCAAGCTCCCGGCGAACGATGCGACCGCGAAGAAGCTCCGCGCCGCGTCCGATGCCGTCGACACGATCCGCAAAAAGGTCGTGGCGACGAAGGAAGGCGGCATGATCACCGGCGAAGAGCGCCTCCGCGAGAACATCACCGACGTCTACGGCGGCGTCGTCTTCTACGAGGGGCGCCCGTCGCAGACGCAGGTCGACCGCACGAATGCGATCCACCGCGAGATGGCCGACGTCGACAACGACTTCAAGGCGTGGACGACGAAGGAGCTCCCCGCCATCAACTCCGCCCTCGCGAAAAAGAACCTCCCGCCGATCAAGCTGATGACGCGCGACGAGTGGGACAAATCGAACGCCTCCGAGGCCGGCGGCTCGCCGACCGCGACGGAGGAACGATTCAAGATGTTCGAGCGCGATTGATCTTCGCGCTTCTGGCGCTGTTGTATGCAGGGGCCGGCTCTCAGCCGGCCCCTACAAGCGCGCCGGCTTACACCATCGTCCTCGGCGTCGCGCAGGACGGCGGGTATCCGCAAGCCGGCTGCGAACGGCCCGACTGCGTCGCCGCCTGGAACAACCCCAAGCTCCGCCGCCACGTCGCGTCGCTGGCGATCGTCGACCCCACGACGCATGAGCAGTGGATGATCGACGCCACGCCCGACTTCCCCGAACAACTGCACATGCTCGGCGGCCGCATCAACGGAATCCTCCTCACGCACGCGCACATCGGCCACTACCTCGGCCTCGCGCAGCTCGGCCGGGAGGTGATCGGCGCGCACGACATGCCGGTCTACGCGATGCCGCGGATGCGCGCGTTCCTCGAGCACAACGGCCCGTGGGACCAGCTCGTGCGGCTGCACAACATCGACCTCCGGCCGCTGGAAGACGGCGTGCCGGTGCGTCTCAACGCCAACATCAGCGTCACCCCGGTCGTCGTTCCGCATCGCGGCGAGTACAGCGAGACGGTCGCGTTCATCGTGAAGGGACCGAACCGGTCGGTCCTCTGGATGCCGGACACCGACCGCCTCGAGCACGCCGAGGAGCTGATCGCGCGTGTCGACGTCGCGTACGTCGACGGCACCTTCTTCGATGCGAAGGAGCTTCCCGGCCGCAATCTCGCCGAGATCCCCCACCCGCTCATTCGCGATTCGATGGAGCGGTTCTCGAAACTCCCCGCAAGCGAGCGCGCGAAAATCCGCTTCGTCCACCTCAATCAGTCGAATCCCGCGTTGCGCGACCCGAGCGTCGTGCGGCCGTTCGCGGTCGCGGTTGAAGGTGAGCGCGAGAGCCTTTGACGCACAGAAACCTCGAGCGCATGAGCGCGTCGTAATAGGCAGAGCGGTCCGCCCCGAATCACAGCCCAGTCGGAGGAGATTGCATTCATGCGTATTCGGATACCCGTGTCTCTTGCAGTGCTGCTGTTCGCCTTTTCATTGTGTGCGCAGACGAACCATGTCTCGGTCTTTCTCACCGATACGCGAGTGGACGCCTCGACCGCAACCTTTCCCGATGGCGTGCACAAACTCAGTTTCGATTCGCGGGCCGGCTATGGCGTCGCGTTCGATCACTTCCTGTCGCCCGATCTGGCATTCCACGCTTCGGCGGAAAAAGCCCACGCTCACGCGTGGCTCGAAGTCTTCAATCAGGGGGTATCCGTGAACAATGGTGGGACTCTCGACCTGAACGAATACACCGCCGCGCTTCACTACTATTTCAAGTCAGCCGGCGCGGTGCGGATGTTCGCGGGCGCCGGCCTCGCGCGCATTCAGAGCGGCGACATGCATAGCGCCTATGCTCCGCTGGCGGTCAAGTTGGACCCAAAGACAAACTGGCTGATCGACGGCGGTGTCGACATCAGCACCGGCGCGAAGGGTGCCGTCGTCCTGAGCGCGAAGTACATGCCCTACAAGACGCACTACGGCGCCGCACCCCAGAATCCGTTGCAGGTCCTGAAGCTGAATCCGGTGACGCTCGCCGCGGCGTTCCGGTGGGGGTTCTAGTCCGCCTCAGCGAATCCGGCCGCCGCCAAAGACGCGAATCGACTTGAAGTGCACGTCGAAGTAATTGGCGGCGGCGCGGATCGCGCTGCTCACCCTCCACTCCTCGCGTTCGTCGATCCGCTCGAGCGGCATGCGCATGTTCGGCGGCAGCTTGAAACGGCAGCTCCGGCAGAGCGCCGTGCCCGCCGTCTTCTGCATGCTGCAGCGCGGACAGTTCCTCCGGTTCGCGAGCTTCTCGATCTGCTGCTTCGACATCATCCCACCCTCCCAGACAAAAAAAGGCCGGGGAGCACCCGGCCTTTGATTGCACATGTTTCTGTGCAGCGAATG
>DASYSN010000622.1:0-1524 GCA_036003305.1 Thermoanaerobaculia bacterium | reverse complement strand
TGCACTACCTCGACATCACCGGCGAGATCAGTGTCTTCGAATCGATCCTCGGCCGCAATGAGGAAGCAGAGAAGCGCGGCGTCACGCTCCTGCCGGGAGTCGGCTTCGACGTCGTCCCGACCGACTGCCTCGCCGCGATGCTCGCCGATCGGATGCCCGACTCCACC
Source organism: Thermoanaerobaculia bacterium (assembly GCA_036003305.1). GTDB lineage: Bacteria > Acidobacteriota > Thermoanaerobaculia > Gp7-AA8 > Gp7-AA8 > DASXHZ01. The sequence goes on along the minus strand of DASYSN010000622.1, from coordinate 1,357 downwards.
CACCTCGCAATCGCGTTCTACCCAAAAGGCACGTCGCTGAGCCGCGGCACGACGAAGACGATGCTCGAGTCGATCGGCGAAGGCGGCGCGATCCGCGAGAACGGGAAGATCGTGCGCGTCCCGATGGCCTACGACATCCGCGAGGTGCCGTTCTCGATCGGCACCCGCACCGCGATGACCATTCCGTGGGGCGACGTCGCGACCGCGTACCACACCACCGGCATCCCGAACATCCGCGTCTACATCGCGACGCATGCGAAGACCGTCAAGCGCATGCGCCTCATGCGTCCGCTGCTCCCGATCGCCGGACTCAAACCGGTCCGTCGCCTGCTTCAGAAATTCGCGAACCGCCGCAGCGGTCCCGACGCGCAGATGCGCGCGAACGCCAGGATGTATTTGTGGGGTGAGGTAAGGAACGCGCGCGGGGCCGCCCGCGCGATGACCATGACGACGCCCGAGGGTTACGCGTTCACGGTCGTGTCGGCGCTGAACGCGGTGGAGCGCGTGCTTCGCAGCACGCGCCCCGGTGCATTCACTCCCGCGAAACTCCTCGGCGCCGACTTCGTCGCCACCGTACCGCGCGTCGTTATGGACGCGTGACGACTACCGGTGTCCGCGGTGGCCGCCGAAATGGCCGCCGCGATATCCGCCGAAATGACCGCCGAAACCGAAGCCGATCGACAGGCGAGGGGCGTACCAGAACGGGTCATACCAGTACGGATCGTAGAAGCCGTAGTAGCCGTAATACGGCGCCGGCTGCACGACCACCCGCTCCTGCACCACGCGGTCGCCGCCGTCGCGATGATCGCCGCGGTCATACGCGCCGTCCATCAGCGCGTTGATGACCGACTTCGACACATGCGCGTCGTTGAGCGCGATGATCGTGTCGGCGTTCACCACGTAGCCGTCGCGCGACTGGTGGATGAAGCGGATGATCGACTCATCGCTCACACCCGCCTGTGACATCCGGACGACGTCGTCGATCACCGTGTGGCGATCGCGTTCATTGTTGGCGGTACGGCTGTCGCGATTCTCGTCGAGCGCGAATACCGGCACCGCACCAATCAGAATTACCAAAACAGCAAGAGAAGTCAGTCGCTTCACTGCGAGTCTCCTTTCGAGGTTCCCGTCTCACATGCGACCGATGAGCCAGTCGGTTGCTCTCTGTAACCTTATTTGACCGGCGCAACTTCCTCCTCTGGCGAGGACATTGGTGTCTGCGGAAGGCTACGGATGCCGGATGCCGGATGCCGGATGCCGACCATACAATTGCCCGCTCATGCCGACCCGGGAACAGCTCGACGAGATCCTGCGCGCGCGCGGCGGCGACCTGCAGCAGACGCCGTACGCCGTCCTG
>DASYSN010000621.1:0-3352 GCA_036003305.1 Thermoanaerobaculia bacterium | reverse complement strand
GTCCAGAGGACGAAGCCGATGTCGGCCAGTCCCATCGGCGTGCCGGGGTGGCCGGCTTTCGCTTTTTCGACGGCGTCGACCGCCAGAAAGCGAATGGTGTTGACGCAGAGCTCATCGAGCTTGTCCTTCGCGTCAACCTTTGGTTCGTTGCTCTCCTCGGCGGTGGCGATGGCTGCCGCGGCGCTGGTCGCATCTGTCATGGGCACGTCTCCTCGCGAATCAGAAATTGAAAATTGAAAATTGAAAATTGAAAGAACGAGGCGGACCTCTTTCAATTTTCAATTTTCAATTTTCAATTTGCTTCGCGGTCCACGCCGCTGCGGCCGGGATTATACTCGTCGCGTTTTCCACAAAATCTCATGCAGAGAGCCGGAGGGTTGAATGGCAGTTGACGACAGCGTCACGGTCAAGGGTTCACCCGTGCGGAGCCTGCAGAAGTTCATCGATGCACAGCTTTCGCCCGAACAGCGCGAGAAGGTCTTCGCCGCGCTCCCGCCGGAGTACGCGTCACGGTTCCGCTCGCCGATCCTCGCCACGGAGACGGTGCCGGTCCACATGCTCAACGTCTTCACCGAAGCGGCCGCGAACGCAGTCGGCGAGCCGGTCGACAAGTTCGCGCGCCGCGCCGGACGCGAGGCGGCGGGCGACGCGGTCAAAGGGATCTACCGCTTCTTTGCGATGGTGTTGACTCCGCCGGCGCTGCTGTCGAAGGCGTCGCAGATGTGGAGCTCGCTCTACAACCGCGGCGACATGCGTGTCGAGGATCAGACGTCCAACAGCGCGCGGATCCGCATCCTCAACTTCCCGTCCGAGGTCGCCGGCTGCAGCCGCATCACCGGCTGGATGGAGCGGATGGCGGAGCTGACTGGCGCGAAGAACGTGAACGTCGAACAGACGCAGTGCTACGCGAAGGGCGCCCCGCACTGCGAGTGGGTGGTTCGCTGGTCATGAACGTTTTTCCGCTCCAATCGGATCACCCGCTCTTCCGCTACTTCACCGACGACGAACGCGTTCGCGTGGAACGCCTCGGCGAGTTGCGGCACGTGCCGGAAGGGCAGTACCTGATCCACGCAGGCGATACCGACTCGACACTGTTCGCGGTCGAAGGCGGACACCTCGACATCGTCGCCGCCCGGGACGGCCAGACAGCAACCGTCGCCACGGTCGGCCCCGGCGACGTCCTCGGCGAAGTGTCGTTCATCGACGACTCGCCACGCACGGTGTCGGTGATGGCCGGCGAAGCAACGATCGTCCGCGCCTGGAACTCGCGCACCATCGCGGAAGCGCTCGCATTCGAGCCCCAGCTCCTCGCGAAGTTCTCCGTCGCGATGTGCGAGCTGCTCGTCGAGCGGATCAGGGACGCCGCGCGGCGCGTGTGATCGCGTGCAGCCGCTTGTAGCGGCCGCCTCCGCGGCCGCTCTATTGTCTGGTGATCTTCTTTCCCCGGGCAGAGCCCGGGGCTATGTTGTGAGGCGCGCCTTCGCGCGCCTGTCTTTGGCGTTCGGCGTGGTGCGTTCGTCTGGCGCGGCAGGCATCGCGAGCGCGCGCGAAGGCGCGCGATACAACCTAGCCCCGGGCTCGGCCCGGGGAACGATCGCGCAATTGGAAGGCGGCCGCGGAGGCGGCCGCAACAAGGCCCCTTCACGAAGCACCGGGAGCCGCATCACCGCTCCGTCAGGCGCCACACCTTCACCGTCTTGTCTTCGCTGCTCGTGGCCAGCCATTTGCCGTCGGGGCTGATGGCGAGCGACCAGACGTCGTCGGAGTGGGCGCGGAGGTCCTGCAACAACGCGCCGTCGCGGACGCGCCATAGCTGGGTGCTGGCGCCGTGGCTGCCGCCTTCGCGCGTGCCGGCGATCTGTTTCCAGAAGGTGTGGATGTTCCCGTACTCACGACCGCAACTGACGAGGAACTGGCCGTCGGGCGTGTAGGCGACGTTGTAGACGTGATCGTTCGCGCTCATGGTGCGGACCTGCACGCCGTCGCGGACGCGCCAGATGCGAATGATCGTGTCGTCGCCGCCGCTCGCGATGAATTGACCGTCGGGACTGAAGGCCATTCCGACCACCGCCTCCTTCGAGCCGGTGAGCGTTCGGACGAGGTGACCGCTGTCAGGACGCCACAGTTTGATCGTCTTGTCGAAGCTCGCGCTCGCGAGAAGTGCGCCGTCGGGGCTGTAGCGAAGCCGCCAGATGTTGCGCGTGTGGCCGGTGAGCGTTCGCAGTGGCGCACCGTCGGCCGCGCGCCACAGACGGATCGTGCTGTCCTCGCCGGCGCTGGCGAGTTGCCGGCCGTCCGGACTCCATGCCACCTGCCAGACGGTGCCCCCGTGGCCGCGGAGGATGCGCAGGAGCGCGCCGTCCGCGACCCGCCAGACGCGGACGGTCCGATCGTATCCGCCGTCGGCGAGCATCCGGCCGTCGGGACTGAACATGACGGACGTGACGCCTCCCGGATGGGCGAGCGTCCGGATCGCTTTTCCGTCGGCCGTGCGCCACAGCTTCACCGTCCCATCCGGACTGCTGGTCGCGACGATCTGCGAGTCGGGGCTGAACGCCACTTCGCGTCCCGTCTGCGAGTGGCCCCGAATGGTGTACTGGAGATTTGCGTGAAGGAGAACGGCCAGGAAAAGGAGCATTGCAACGAATTACGTCATCGCCGCGGCGTTGTTTCCCAAGGCTTGTAGTTCCGCACGAACTGGATGCGCTTCGTGAGCGAGGGGTGGCTGTAGCGCCAGAACTCGATGAAGGCGTTCGGGGTGGGATCGACTTTCGAGTCGAGGGCGAATTTGACGAACGCGGAGGCCATCGGGTCGTTGAGGTGGGTCAGCTCGAGGCCGAAGACGTCTGCCTGATGCTCCATGTGGCGCGAGATGCCGCTGCTGACCGGCGAGAGGAGAAAGAGGATCGCGCCGAGGATGATGAACAGCCACGGCAGCGCGGCGGGATCGTCGTTCGACTGCACGCCCCAACGGCTCCCCCACCGCGCGAGTCCGCCCTCGTAGAAACGCTGCGCGAGGAAGGAGACGAAGAGCGAGATCACGACCGTCCAACCGAAGCCCTGCCAGACGTGCTTCATCACGTAATGGCCCATCTCGTGGCCCATCACCGCGAGGATCTCGTCGCGATCCATCTTCTTCAGCAGCGTGTCCCAGAGGACGATGCGGTTCGTCGGACCTAGGCCGGTGACGTAGGCGTTCATCTCCTTCGTCTGCTTCGACTTGTCGACCTCGTAGACGCGGCTCCCCTCGATGCCGGCGCGCGACGCCTCCTGCAGCAGCGCCTGGCGCAGCGACGCGTCCTTCAGCGGCTCGAACTTGTTGAACAGCGGATCGAAGAGGATCGGCGTCAGG
>DASYSN010000620.1:0-7013 GCA_036003305.1 Thermoanaerobaculia bacterium | reverse complement strand
GAAGCAGATGAACGCCCTCGGCGCCCCCTGGACGCCGGGGCGGGTGCCGCAGATGCCGCAATGAGAGTGCTTAGTTGCTTAGGGCTTAGTGCTTGGGTGGATGTGTTTCTCCTAAGCACTAAGCACTAAGCACTAAGCTCTAAGCGCTAACACATGGACCTGTGATCGCGCGCACCGAACAGGTGTATCGCCGGTGCGACGCTTTGTCGCGACAAGCGGAGGCGCCATGTTCGACGAGGTCTACGGACGTTCCATCAGCGACCCGGAAGCGTTCTGGGACGAGGCGGCTAACGACGTTCACTGGTTCAAGAAGCCGGAGCGCGTCCTCGACCGAACGGCGGGCGTTTACGGCCGCTGTTTTCCGGGCGGCGTCACGAACACCTGCTACAACGCGGTCGACCGCCATGTGAACGAGGGCCGCGCCGATCAGCTCGCGCTGATCTACGACAGCCCGCTCGCCGGCACGACGGCGACGTTCACCTACCGCGAGCTGCGCGACCGCGTCGCGCGCTTCGCCGGCGCGCTCAAGTCGCTCGGCGTCACGAAGGGCGACCGCGTCATCATCTACATGCCGATGGTCCCGGAGACCGTCTTCGCCATGCTCGCGTGCGCGCGCATCGGCGCGGTGCACTCCGTCGTCTTCGGCGGCTTCGCGGCGAACGAGCTAGCGAAGCGGATCGCAGACGCGAAGCCGAAGGTCATCCTCTCCGCGTCGTGCGGCCTCGAGCCGGGACGGACGATCGCGTACAAGCCGATACTCGACGATGCGATCGCAATGTCGCCGCACAAAGCGGAACGCGTCGTCATCCTGCAGCGACCGCAGAATCGTTGCGAGCTGACCCGCCCGCGCGACATCGACTGGGACGAGATCGACCTCACCTCCTCGCCGGCGGACTGCGTGCCGGTCGAGTCGACCGATCCGCTGTACATCCTCTATACGTCGGGCACGACCGGACATCCCAAAGGCGTCATGCGCGACAACGGCGGCCACCTCGTCGCGCTCAAGTGGAGCATGAAGTACGTCTACGGCGTCGAGCCCGGCGAGACGTTCTGGTCCGCCTCCGATCTCGGCTGGGTCGTCGGCCACTCCTACATCGCCTACGCGCCGCTGTTCCACGGCTGCACCACGATCCTCTACGAGGGAAAGCCGGTCGGGACGCCCGATCCGGGCGCCTTCTGGCGCGTCATCTCGCAGTACAAGGTCGCGGCGATGTTCACCGCGCCGACGGCGTTTCGCGCCATCAAACGCGACGATCCCGATGGCACGTTCATCAAGAAGTACGACCTCAGCAAGTTCCGCACGCTCTTCCTCGCCGGCGAGCGCTGCGACCCCGACACACTGCACTGGGCGCGCACGAAGCTCGGCGTTCCTGTGATCGACCATTGGTGGCAGACCGAGACCGGATGGGCCGTCGGCGCGAACTGCGTCGGCTACGGCGTGCAGGAGGTCAAACCCGGCTCGTGCACGAAGCCGGTGCCCGGCTACGACATCCGCATCCTCGACGACCGCGGGCAGGAAGTCATCGACAACGGGATGGGCAACGTCGTCATCAAGCTGCCGCTCCCGCCGGGATGCCTCCCGACGCTGTGGCAGAACGACGCCGACTTCCGCAGGTGGTACCTCGACCCGTTCCCCGGCTACTACAAGACCGCCGACGCCGGCTACATCGACCGCGACGGCTATCTCTGGATCATGAGCCGCACCGACGACATCATCAACGTCGCCGGACACCGCCTCTCGACCGGCGCGATGGAGGAGGTGCTCGCATCGCACCCCGACGTCGCCGAATGCGCGGTCGTCGGCGTGGCGGACGAGATCAAGGGCGAGGTGCCCGTCGGATTCGTCGTCCTCAAGTCGGGCGTGAAGCGCAGCCACGACGACATCTGCTCGGAGCTGATCGCGCTCGTGCGCGAGAAGATCGGGCCCGTCGCGTCGTTCAAGCAGAGCCTCGTCGTCGGCCGCTTGCCGAAGACACGCTCCGGTAAGGTCGTCCGCGGCACGATGAAGAAGATCGCCGACGGCACGCCGTGGAACGTCCCTCCGACGATCGACGACCCGGCCGCGCTGGACGAGATCGCGACCAGCCTGCGCGAGCTGTACGCAGTGTCACATTCCTAGGAGGGGCGGACGCCTCGTCCGCCCCAACATTTCTGGAGGCCGGCAGCCCTTACGAGAACTGACCCGTGTCGACCCAGTCGGCCTTGATCATCGTCCACCAGTCATTTGCCAGGCCCTTCGTCACATAGCGATACGACATCCATCCGTAGCCGCCGTTCGCCCAGCCGGTGCCCCACGAGTTCCGGACCAGCAACGCGCCGGTATCGGCACCGATCTTCAGGTTGTCGTCGTACCCGCCGGCGACGATTGCGTGGCCGCCGCGGTAGTTGCTTCCCGCCGCTGGATAAGCGACGAGCCCGCCCGGCAGCGGGTTGTCGAACTCGCTGTAAACCGGGAAGCCGAACATGCTCGGGAAACCGGCCGCGAGATAGCGTTTGATGTTGTCGAGCACCTGGTTCGTCGGCGTTCCGTTCGGGTCGAGCCGGAAGTACTGGATCGCGCGGTAACTTCCGGCGAACGCGAAGCAGAACGGCGTCGGCTCGAGCTCGTAGCGCGTGTTGATGTTCGGCGGGTTGCCGTCGTACGGCCAGTATCGCTCCGGCGGCGCGCCGAACAGCGTGAGAGCCTCCATCGCCGTTCGAAGGTACGCGCCGGTGTCGCCCGTCCAGCCTAGAAGCTCCCGTTCGACTTTGTAGAGGAAGAGACGCGACGCATCGAGGTACTTCCCGAACGCGCGTTTCTCGAAGTACTCCAGGATCCCCGCCGCCGCATTCGCCGTACACGACCCGAGTGAGCCCTGGTCTTCGATCGGCGAGAACCATTGCCGCAGATCGACTTTCGTCGGAAGAGCCGCCGGCGGTGCAGCCGCTGCCGTTTTCTCGACTTCCTTCGCGACGGTAGGGGTTTCTTCCGTGTAGTCATTTACTTTCGGAATATCCGGTACGTATCCCAAGCCATGTTCTTCCATCGAGCGACTCCTTTTCGGGTTGATTGCACCCGATGAGGAGGAGAGGGACGCGGTCCGAGAAATCCCCACCTATCCATCAAGAAGTGCGGAAAGTGTTGCAAGCGGGCGCCGCGATAGACTTCGCGGCATGAAACGACTCGCCGCAGCGCTCCTGCTGATTGCCGCACCGCTCTTCGCGCAGACGAACCCGGAACAGGTCAAGCCGAAGCCGACGAACCCGCAGCCGGGCGTCCCGCCGGTGGCGGACACGCCGCAGGGCACGCCGTCGAAGCACGAGACACCGCTGGCGGCGATGCCGTATACGCCGAGCCTCGACGTCGAGGCGATGGACAAGACGGCGAATCCGTGCGACGACTTTTACCAGTACACGTGCGGCGGCTGGATGGCGCAGAACCCCATCCCGTCCGACCAGGCGTCGTGGAGCGTCTACGGCAAGCTGGCCGACGAGAACCAGCGCTTCCTCTGGGGCGTGCTCGAACAACTGAAGCCCGGCACGCCGAACCGCACCGCGGTGCAGGCGAAGATCGGCGACTACTTCGCTGCCTGCATGAACGAGACGGAGATCGAGCACCTCGGCGACGCGCCGATCAAGCCGCTCCTCGCCGAGATCCGCGCGATCTCGTCGAAGAAGGAGCTCGCAAAGTTCCTCGCCGGCGAGCACCTCCGCAGCAGCTCCCGCCGCTTCCTCTTCGGCTTCGGCTCCGATCAGGATTACAGCGACGCCACGCAGGTGATCGCCACCGCGACCGCCGGCGGCCTCGGCCTCCCCGACCGCGACTACTACACGAAAGAGGACGCGAAATCGAAGGAGATCCGCGACAAGTACATGGCGCACGTCGCGAAGGTCCTCGAGCTCGTAGGGGCCAAGCCGGAGCAGGCGGCGAAGGATGCGCAGACCGTCCTGCGCATGGAGACGGAGCTGGCAAAGGCGTCGCTGACCCGCGTCGAGCGCCGCAACCCTTACAACACCGCCCACAAGATGTCGGTCGCGGAGGTCGAGAAGATCACGCCTCATTTCGATTGGAAGACGTACCTCGCGGACAGCGGCGTCGCGACCGTGAAGGTCATCAACCTGACGCAACCGAAGTTCTTCGAGGAAGTGAACAAGCTGATCGAGTCCGAGCCGCTCGCCGACTGGAAGGTCTACCTCGAATGGCACGCGGTCGACAGCCGCTCGCCGTATCTCTCGAAGCCGTTCCTCACCGAAAACTTCAACTTCTACTCGAAGACGCTCCGCGGAGTGCAGTCGCAGCCGCCCCGCTGGAAGCGCTGCGTCCGCGGCGTCGACCGCGACCTCGGCGAAGCGCTCGGTCAGGAGTTCGTCCGCCGCACGTTCACACCCGAGACGAAGGCGAAGACAGTCGACATGACCAAGCGTATCGAAGCGGCGATGGAGGCGGAGATCAAGGCGGTCGACTGGATGAGCGCCCCGACGAAGGAGCGCGCGCTCGAGAAGCTGCACGCGGTCGCGAACAAGGTCGGCTATCCCGACCGGTGGCGCGACTACTCCTCGGTCACGGTCAAACCGAACGACTACTTCGGCAACGTCTCACGGGCGACGCTCTTCGAGTCGAAGCGCGACCTCGCGAAGATCGGCAAGCCGGTCGATCGCGGCGAGTGGGGCATGACGCCGCCGACCGTCAACGCCTATTACAACCCGCAGATGAACGACATCAACTTTCCGGCCGGCGTGCTGCAGCCGCCGCTGTACGACGCCAAGCTCGATGACGCGCCGAACTACGGCAACACCGGCTCGACGATCGGCCACGAGCTAACGCACGCGTTCGACGACGAAGGCGCGCAGTACGACGCGCATGGAAATCTGAAGAACTGGTGGACGCCCGAGGACCAGAAGAACTTCGAGGAGCGCGTGCAGTGCGTCCGCGATCAGTACGCGCAGTACACGATCGTCGACGACATCAAGATCAATTCGAAGCTGACGTCCGGCGAAGACGTCGCGGACCTCGGCGGCACGCTCATCGCCTACATCGCCTGGAAGGACGCCACGGCCAACGAGAACCTCCAGCCGCGGGACGGCTTCACCCCCGAGCAACGCTTCTTCATCGGCTTCGCGCAGTGGGCCTGCGAGAACCAGCGCCCCGAGAACCTCCGCGTCAACGCCCTCACCAACCCCCACTCCCCCGGCAAGTACCGCATCAACGGCATCGTCTCCGACCTCCCCGACTTCCAGAAGGCGTTCAAGTGCGGCGAGAACTCGCCGATGGTGCGCGGCGCGAAAGCGTGCAAGGTGTGGTGAGGGTGGCAGCGGGGTGATCGTGAGGGACAACAAAGGGCGCTAGCCGTGTGGCGCGGGCTTTCTAGCCCGCGCTCCGTGGCAACAGGACGCGGGCTGGAAAGCCCGCGCCACACGAGGGGAGAAATGCTATCACCGGATGTCGCCGAGGTGTGCGCGCGCCTCGGCGGCCCACGGGGAGCGCGGGTCGGTTTCGAGGTAGTGCTGCCACGCGGCGCGGGCGTCGGTGGTGCGGCCGAGGTGCTCGAGGATGAGGGCGCGGTTGAAGAGAGCCTCGGAGGAGCGCGGGTTGGCGGCCAGGGCGTGATCGGCGGCGGCGAGGGCGTCGGAAAGCTCTGAGAGGCGCCCGGTGCGGATCGCCTCCGCGTATTCGGCGGCGGCGAGGTCGGTCCAGGCGCCGGCGCGCTGCAGGTGCGCGGCGGCGGCGTCCGGTTGGCCGACGAGCAGCAGCGCGACGCCGGCCGCGTGTTCCGTCTTTGCGGAGTGGTCATGTTGAGCGTGATCGATCACGTCCGCCGCCGAACCGGCGAGCTTCATCTGATCGGCCGGCATCGTCGGTTCGGTGGCGCGCATTGGTCCGTGGTACGGCGCCCATGCGAATCCGCCTGTGAGGCGCGGCTCGACGTAGCGCTCCGATAACGGCGCGGCGGCGACGAGAGGACGCATCGGATCGTTGCGACGGCGCAACATCGGAAACGCGATGACCACCGCAATGATCACGGCGGCGGCCACGGCGCCGAGCCACCAATAGGAGGCCGATTTCTCCTCCGCGAGATGTGCGTTTGCGGCGAGGACGCTGCTCATGCACACATTGCAGGTCTCGAGGTGTGCCAGCACCACGTTGCGCGTTTCCGGGTCGAGGTGGCCGGCGGCGAAGAGCGCGAGAGTTTCGTCAGTCGGGCAAGCCAATGTCATTCTCCACGATAGAAGTGTGATGGGCCGGCCCCGTTTTCCCGTCCGCCAGGCCGAAATCGACCGATTCCGCGGCGCCGGCGCTGATGACGTCTTCGACCGCCGCCGAGCCGATTCCGGCAAGTTCAAGAGCATCACGCAGTTGCCGCATCAATGCTTCGATCCGGCGATAGAGCGGACGCTGCGGCACGCCGAGCATCCGCGCCGCGTCGGCGATGCTCATTTGGGCGCCGAAACAGAACCTTATGAGCATGCGGTCCTGGAGCGCCAATGCCGCAAGGGTAGTGCGCACCACCTGCGCCGCGCGCTCTGAAACGCGGCGCGCATCGGCCTCATGCGCTCGAGCGTCGGCCGCCTCGGGGGCGACGAACTGCTCCTCATCTTCCGGCAACGGCACGAGGCGCGGCCGGGCAGCGCGAGCCGGAAGACGCGCGGCGATCTCGCGCGCCCGCGCGCGATCGAGCGACGGATCGACATTGCACGCGATCTCGACCGCCTCGTCGACCGATCGGCCGTCACGCACCGTCAGTTTCTCGATCAGCATCGCCGCATCGCCGTTCCGCTGCGCCTCGGCCGAGGGGTGCCACCGCCCGCGAAGCCGCACCCACTCGCGCGCCAGCAACCGCTGTACGACGACGGCGAGGAACGCGCCGAGCGGCGCGCGGCCTTCGTAGCCGCCGAGGATCGCGTAGTCGTTCTCGATCAACGCGAGCTTCACGATCGAGCCGAAATCCTCGGCGTCGGCGTCACGGAGTCCCGACCGCCGGCAGACGCCCGCGATCACGCGCTCGATGAGCGGCAAGTTCTCCTGGAAGAGCTCT
>DASYSN010000619.1:0-2753 GCA_036003305.1 Thermoanaerobaculia bacterium | reverse complement strand
CACGAGGCCGGCGTGGCCGAGGAGCGGAGGGAGCGACGCATACATCGCCATCGCGAGAACGCCGGCGATGTGGCCGAAGTAGCGCGCCGTCCATGCCGCCGTCGCGATCATCCCGATCAGCAGGAAGAGCAGCATCGGACGGCGCGCGCGCGAGAGGTTGCGTTCGTAGTGGTCGTGCCAGTAGAGCAGCGAGTTGCCGCGGGGCACCGGATCGCCTTCCGACTCCTGCATGCCGGCCATCACCATCGGAATCCCCGCGAAGATGCGCGCGAACGGCGGATGGCTCGGGTCCATCGTGTAGGGAAGTCCCTTCAGCCACTCGTATCCCGCGAGGATATGAACCGGCTCGTCGAGCACTTCGCTGAAGACGCGATGCGTCGCCGCCACGCGCCCGAGACCGATCAGCGCGACGACGGCGTAGGCGAGAAGGATGCGGCGTGAAGGCATGTGTGTTGCGTCCTCGGAAGCCATGAAGACGTTCGTCGTAGCCGTCGCAGCCGCCGCGTTACTCGCCGCCTGCCCCGGCCCGCGGCGGGAAGACTACTCGCAGGGGGGGCCGAGTCAAAAGTCGCAGTCGAACCGGAACCCACAGGCGGTCACGGGAAACTCGACAAACCTCAACCCGGTGATCGCGCGGCAGAGGGACATTCCGTCGGCCAAGCCCGGCGCCATCGCGGCGAAAACGGCGGACGTCGAGCTGATCGAGTACCAGATCACGATCCCCGACACGCTCCCTTCTGGCCCGATGACGCTGAACGTCGCGAACGGCGGCAAGGAAGACCACAGCCTCGTGATCGACGGCAACGGCTATCACGCCGCACTCCCCGAGCCGCTCAAGCGCGGCGACCGCACGACGCTCGACATCGATCTGAAGCCGGGGACGTATCAGGTGTACTGCCCGGTGGAGGGGCACAAGGGGAAGGGGATGGTGCGGACGATTCGGGTTACCAGTACCCCCGCTCCGCACTGAACATCATCTCGTACACCTTCCTTGCCCAGCTCCGCTTCCCGTGCTCGACGCGTCCTTCTTCGCGCAGCCATTCGTTGATCGGCAGCGTGAAGCCGGTTTTGCGGCGTCCGCGGACGGCGGCGGGGAGGGGCGGGCGCGGCGCGTCGGCGAGCAGTTGCTTGCCGCGCTGGCGGCGGGTGACGAGCACCGGGGCGAGCTTGCGGAGAAGGTGCGCGTCGACGAGCGGCACGCGCACTTCGAGCGAGTGCGCCATCGAGGCCCAGTCCATGTCGCGCAGCAACTGGTTGCGCAGGTAGAGCGACGATTCGAGTGCAGCCACACGTCCGAATGGTGTCCCGGGATCGGGCGTCACGGCACGCTCGATCAGTCTCAGTAAATCGAGTCTTCGCAGCCCCTCCTCGGCCACCTCTTTGCCGAGGACGTTCGGTAGTTCTGAGGCGAGGAAGCGTCCGCGTTTGACGAGATATGCGCCGGCGTACGACGAGCCGTAGCGGACGATCTCTCCCATCTTCGGGCTGACGTGCCGGCTGCGCTTCGCGAGCGCGGAGTTGATGCGGTGCACGCCGCTGCCGACGCCGGGGATGCGCGCGAGTACGGAGGTGATCGGCATCCAGCGCGGGATGTCGCGGAACGACGTGTAGCCGCCGAACAGTTCGTCGCCGCCGGTGCCGCTCATCGCGACCTTGAGGCCGAGGTCGTGCGCCGCCTTGCTGATGAAGTAGGAATTGAGGCCGTCGACGCTCGGCTGATCCATTGCTTCGAAAATAAGGGGCAGCTCCGAGCGGAACTCCGCGCGGGAGAGGTCACGGATCTCGTGGCGGACGCCGTACTGCTGCGCGACGAGGTGCGCGAGCGGCGCTTCGTCGTTGATGCGGCCGCGGTACTCCTCGAAGCGGAGCGTCATGGTCTCTAGGTCGGTCGCGCCGCTCTCCTTCGCAAGCGCCACAACGCTGGTCGAGTCGATGCCGGCGGAGAGGAACGCGCCGACCGGCACGTCGGCGACCATGTGATAGCGCACCGACTCGAGCACCGCGTCGTGCACGAGGGCGCGACGTTCGTCGTCGGTGAAATGGCCGTTGCCGTTGGCTGCATCGCGCAAAGTCGCCGCGATCGAGAAGTACGGCACCGGCTCCTTCGTGCCGCTCGCGTCGATGTACGTGTAGCTTCCCGCCGGGAGCGCCCGAATCGCGCGGTACATCGTGAACGGCTCCGGCACGGTGCCGCGGAGAAAGAACCCGGCGGCGCCGGCGGGGTCGAACTGCCGGTCGACGCCCGGCATCCGCGCGAGCGCGCGCACCTGCGACGCGAAACGGAGCGTCTTGCCGTCGTCGGCGTAGTAGAGCGGCTTGATGCCGTACGGGTCGCGCGCGAGGAACATCCGCTTGCGCGCGTCGTCCCAGATCGCGAGCGCGAACATGCCGCGCAGCTTCGGCAGCATCGCCTCGCCGATCTCTTCGAACATCTGCAGCATCACTTCGGTGTCCGAGTGCGAGACGAATTTGTGGCCGCGCGCGATCAGCTCGTCGCGCAGCTCCCGGTAGTTGTAGATCTCGCCGTTGAAGACGATGGTCAGCGCGCCGTGATGCATCGGTTGCGTGCCGGCGGGCGAGAGGTCGATGATCGCGAGGCGGCGATGCCCGAATCCCGCGCGTCCGTCGTTCGAGATCCAGAGCCCGTCGCTGTCCGGTCCGCGCGACTGCATGACGTCACGGCAGTTGATCAGCTCCGATCGATCGACCGGCCCCGCGTCGCCGTAAACGAAGATGCCGTTGATGCCGCACAT
>DASYSN010000618.1:0-7418 GCA_036003305.1 Thermoanaerobaculia bacterium | reverse complement strand
GCGCTGCCACTCATCGAGACCGCCGAGGAGAGCGGAGACGTTCTTGATTCCTGCCTGTTCGAGCTTTAGCGCCGCACCGGCGCTCGATTCTTCGTTGGGTCACGTGCAGTACGTGACGATCGGTTTGTCCTTCGGCAGATACGGGATCTCGCCCGCGATGTAGGCGAGCGGGATGTGAAGCGCGCCGGGGATGTGGCGCTCCTTGTACGAGTCGGCGTCGCGGACGTCGATGATCGTGAGGCTTTTCGCCTCGAAGCCTTGCAGGACGTCTTCCGGCTTCGTGCGCGGGACGGTTACGACCTCTTCCTTCGTCGGCTCGCGCTCCGTGAGAACCGGCGGAGTCGTCATCGGAGGGGCCGCAGGAGCCGAGGTGCGAGTCGATGCCATCGGCGGCATCTCAACTGCCGGCGTTGCTTGCGTCACCGTCGCAGCCGGAACGGGAGCAGGAGCAGGAACCGAAGCCGGCTGCGGCTCGCTCTTCGTCGAGCGCAATACCGAAAAAAGAACGAGCGCGATCACGATGACCGCGCCCGTTATCAGAACGATCCGTTGAGACATGCGACATTCTGGTCTAGGCGGGGGATGCCGCGCAGCGACAGATGGTCACAGAGTCATGTGCGATCTGTCACACGGTGACCATCTGTTCGAGAGCGTCGACGTTTCCGATGAAAACGCTGGAGCCTTTGACGTCGATGAGGCGGCGGCTCTTGAAGTCGCTGATGACGCGGGTGACGGTCTCACGCGTGGCGCCGATCATCTGGGCGATCTCTTCGTGCGTGAGGAGGACCTTGAGGCGCATGCCCTTCTCGGACGGCTGGCCGCCGCGCGCGCACCAGTCGAGCAGCAGGCGCGCCATCTTCTCCTGCGCGGTCTGCGAGAGGCCGAGCGAGCGGATGTCGCGGTGAGCGGCGCTGCAGCTCTCGCTGATCTGCTTGGTCAGCTTCATCGATGCTTCGGGATGCTGGCGGAGGAACTCGAGGAAGTGCTCGCGCTTGATGACGTTCACCTGCGCCGGCTCGATCGTCTCGGCCGAGACTTCGTACGGCTGGCCGAGGACGGCGGCGGTGGCGCCGAGGACCTCGCCCGGCTCCGCGATGCGAACGATGAGCGTGCGGCCGTCGGACGATGCCATCGTCAGCTTCACGCGTCCGCTGCAGAGAACGTAGACCGAGCGCGGGTCTTCGCCTTCGACGAAGAGCAACGCGCCTTTGGCGTGCACCGTCGTGAACTTCAGGGCGTCGAGCGTCTCGACGCTCTTGCTCTCGAGATTGCAGAACGAACGGTCTTCGCGGAATTTGCACTTGGTGCAGTCGTGAACGACGTCGAGGTTGTACGGTGTAGCCATGATTCTGTTGCCCCCCGCGCATAAGAATCGGTCCGATCGACTTTTCCCACCACGCACCGAAACACGGTTTTGGGCCTACCCGCCCGGGTAGGCTGCGGTGACCGCGGTCACACCCGAATGTGGTGCAACTGCACCGTTCCCGAGGGAAAGAACGTCGTTCACTGGACCCGGAAGAGAGAACAGCCATGCGGATCGGCGACGTCATGACCCCGAATCCCGTCACCATCGGACCACGGGAAAGCTGCGCCGCGGCGCGCGAGAAGCTCCACAAGCACCGTATCCACCACCTCCTGGTCGTCGACGAAGGTCAGGTCGTCGGCGCGATCTCGGTCCGGGAGCTGACCGGGAAGCGCGACCATGAGCTGGTCCGCAATCTGATGACGGACGACATCGGGATCGGAGGCGTCGACATGACGATCCGCCAGGCGGCGACGCTGATGATCGGACGCAGCTCCGGCTGCCTCCCGATCCTCGACAAGCTCGGCCGCGCCGTCGGCATCATCACAACGACCGATTTGCTCCGTCTGATGTCGCGAAACGCCTCGCCGCGGCCGGCTGTGGCGTGATGTTGCACATCGCCGTGTGTCGGTTGTCATAGCGCGACCTGACGTGGCGGCTGCATGGTGTCGATAATGGATGGCCGGGCGATCACACGGCTCCGTGGCGTCGATTTCTCGGTCGACACCGAGGGCGTCGCCACGCCGTGGGGCACCATCGACCCGGTCGATTTCGCCGGGTCGCAGGTGACCCGCGCGACGTTTCGAAACGCCGCGTTCCTCCGCGAGAACGAAGTGCACCTCGGCGATGCGCTCGCCCTCGCCGGCGACCAGCAGCCGTTTGTCGAAGAGGTGCTGCCGCTGCTCCGGACCGGCGACGAAGAGTCGCTGCGGCTGCCGAATTCGTGTCCGAACTGCGGCTGCGACCTGCGGCAGCTTGGCGAGGATCTCGTCTGCCCGAGCTCCGCATGCGAGGCTCAGCTCGCGGTGCGCGTGGAGCGCCTGGTGAGTCCACAGGGATTCAACATCCCGGAGCTCGATCGCGAGACGATCCGGACGCTGATCGCGGCGGGACTGATCACGACGCCGTCGGACGTCTTCCGCCTCCGCGACGGCATCCTGACGCGCATCGGTTGGCCGATCGAACGAGTGAACTCGCTCGGCGCGTCGATCGAGCAGTCGAAGAACGTCCCGCTGGAACGGCTGCTGATCGCGATGACGGGAATCGACGGCGACGCGGCGGCATCGATCGCCGAGCACGCGCGCTCGCTCGCCGGCGCCAAGCGGCTGGCCGCGGGGTCGATGGCGCGCCTCCCGAATGTCGGCACCCGCGCCGCCGAGCAGGTCGTCAATTTCATGCGCGAGCCGCGCAACCGGCGCGTCCTCGCCCAGATGGCCCGCGCCGGCGTGACCACACTGCGCGTCCCGGTGCGGACAGCCTAGCGGCAAGTTACACTCCGGACGTTGATCGTCCTTTTCACGATTCGTACGGCGCTTCTGGCGACGCTGCTGCTCGTGGTGCCGGGGACGTGGATCGCGTGGCTGCTGGCTCGGCGTGACTGGCGCGGCAAATCAATAGTTGAGACGCTCGTGGCATTGCCGCTGGTCATGCCACCGGTGGCGACAGGACTCATTCTGTTGAAGACGTTCGGCCGTCACGGTCCGCTCGCGTTCCTGGACGTCGTCTTCACCTGGCGCGGCGTCGTGGCGGCGATGAGCGTGATGGCGTTTCCGCTCTACGTTCGCAGCGCGCGCATCGCCTTCGAACAGGTCAGCCGGCGTTACGAGGAGATCGCCCGCACCCTCGGCGCGCGCGAGTCGCGCGTCTTCTTCACGATCACGGTGCCGCTCGCGATGCGCGGCCTCATTGGCGGTGCGGTCCTGGCGTTCGCCCGTGCCCTCGGCGAGTTCGGCGCGACGGTGCTCGTGGCAGGCAACATCCCCGGCCGCACGGCGACGCTCTCGACCTCGATCTACAACTACGTCCAACTCGGGCAGGACGACGCGGCGATGCGGCTCCTCGGCATCTCGGTCGTCATCGCGTTCGCCGCCGTCTGGACGAGCGAGTTGCTGCTGCCGAGGCGGCACGCGTGAAGCTGCGGCTCGCCGTCACCCTCGCCCTCCCCGCTTTCACGCTGGAAGCGGACGTTGACATCGATTCGTCGGCGATCGGATTGTTCGGTCCGTCGGGCTCCGGAAAAACGACACTGCTCGAGATCATCGCGGGAATCCAGGCGCCCGACCGCGCGCGAATCGCGATCGACGGACGCGAGATCGCGCACCTTCCGGCCCGCGAGCGCCGCATCGGCTACGTGCCGCAGGACGACACGCTGTTTCCGCACATGAGCGTGCGAGGAAACGTGCTGTACGGCGCCGAAGCGCTCGACGCCGAGGTGTTGAAGACGCTCGAGATCGAATCGCTGCTCGATCGGACGGTCGCCAAGCTCTCGGGCGGCGAACGGCGCCGGGTGGCGATCGCGCGGGCGCTGCTGGCGAAGCCGGCGCTCCTCCTGCTCGACGAGCCGCTCTCCGGCCTCGACAACGCGCGCGCATCGCTGATCATCGAGATGCTCCAGCGGATCGAAACGCCGATCCTTTTTGTCTCGCATAATCGCGACGAGATCGCGGCGCTGTGCGATGCCACCATCGTTCTCGATCACGGTGTCACGTCTTACGGTGACCCGCGGTCCTGATGCAGTTCGTCGAATGGCTTATTTCTAGAACGAAATGGCCAAGCCTCAGACGATCAAGCAAATCATGTCGACGCCGCCCGTGACCTGCTCGCCCGACGAGCGGCTGGACCGCGTCGCACGCATGATGCTCATGAACCACTGCGGATTCATCCCTCTCACCGTCGAAGGTAAAGTGGTCGGCGTGCTCTCGGACCGCGACATCGCCATGCGCTGCGTCGCCGAATCGCGCAACCCGGTCGAGATGACCGCGGCCGACGTCATGACGACGCACTTCTACGGCATCGAGGGCGTGGACCCGATCGAGAACGCGATGACGCTGATGGAGCATCGCCAGGTGCGCCGCCTTCCGGTGCTCGATCACGGAAAGCTCATCGGCGTCGTCTCCCAGGCCGATCTCGTCGCGAATCTCGCTCCCCATCGCGGCGCCGAGCTCGTGAAGCTCATCTCGCGCGCGACGTGGCGGCTGGTGGGCGGCGTGCGGTAGGCGCCGCCCCCTCATCCGCCTTCGGCACCTTCTCCCCCGTCACCGGGGGAGAAGGGGTACTCGCGACACACTTTATCGAGTGCCCTTCTCCCCTCGTGAGAGGGGAGAAGGTGCCGAAGGCGGATGAGGGGTTCGTGCAACTAGCCAGAAGTGGTCGCTGATGGCAGATTGGCGCGCGGGGAGCCCCAGGCGTAGCCCTGGCCCAGTTCGACGCCGATCTCGCGTAGCGCGGTGGCGTGCGCCTCGTTCTCGACCCCCTCGGCGATCACTTCTTTGCCGAGCGTCTGTGCGACGGTCTTGACGGCGAGCACCAAGGCGCGATTGGTGGGGTTGACGTCGAGGTCGGTGACGAACGACTTGTCGATCTTCACGTAGTCGGCCGACAACGCGCGCAAGTAGGAGAACGACGAGAAACCGACGCCGAAGTCGTCGAGCGCGAAGAGGCAGCCGAGGTCTTTGAGCTTGCTGATCCACGTTTGCGCGGCGCTGAGGTCGGTCACGGCGGCCGATTCGGTGATCTCGAAGGCGAGCGAGCCGTGCGGAATCTGCGCGTCGACGATGCGCCGTTCGATGAACGCGAGCAGATCGTCGTCGCCGAGCGATGCGCCGGAGATGTTCACGAAGATGCGGACGCCCAGCAGTTTCTGCAGAACCTTCACGACGTTTTCGACGACCCAGCGATCGATCTGCGGCATGAGGCCGAAGCGCTGCGCGGCGTTGAGGAACTCATCCGGCGCGATCAGCTCCCCCTCCTCGTCGATGAGGCGGATGAGCGCCTCGTAGTGCTCCGCCTCGCCGTTGCCGAGACGGATGACCGGCTGGTAGTGCAGCACGAAACGTCCGTCGCGCAGGGCGGACTTGATGCGCATCGCCCAGCGGTTGCTCTCCGCAAGACTCGCCCCGAGCTCGCCGCCAAACGGAAACGCGACGACGCGATCCTTCCCGGTCTGCTTCGCGGCGTAGAGCGCCGAGTCGGCGCGGATCATCGCCGTCGAGCCGTCGGTATCCGCGTCGATCGGCGCGACTCCGATCGAGACGCTGCATTCGAAGGTCAGGTGATGCACGTGGAAGCGGTGGGCGGAGACGGCGGCACGCATCCGCTGCGCGGCATTGAGCGCGCCATCGAGCGGCGTGTCCTCGAGCAGCACTGCGAACTCGTCGCCGCCGAGGCGCGCGAGGAAGTCGCCCGGCCGGAGCGTGTCGCGGAGGAGCGACGCGAGCTCCGCGAGCACCTGGTCGCCCGCCATGTGGCCGACCGTGTCGTTCACCGGCTTGAAATTGTCGAGGTCGAGGATGAGGATCGCACCGGGACGTCCGCGCGCCGCGGACCAGCAGACGCGCTCGATCTTGGCGTCGAGGGCGCGGCGGTTCGGCAGCTCGGTCAGCGGATCGTGCATCGCCAGGAAGCGGACCTGCTCTTCCTGCCGCTTTCTGGCCGTGATGTCCTGCTTGATCGCGACGAACCGGGAGAGCGAGCCGTCACTGCCGCGCACCGGCGTGATCGTTTGTTCCTCGATGTACAGCGTGCCGTCTTTGCGGCGGTTGTACATCTCGCCGGTCCAGACACGGCCGTCCATCAGCGTGTCCCAGAGGTTCCGGTAGAAGGCCGCGGTGTGGTTGCCGGACTTGAGGATGCGTG
Organism: Thermoanaerobaculia bacterium; assembly: GCA_036003305.1. Lineage (GTDB taxonomy): Bacteria > Acidobacteriota > Thermoanaerobaculia > Gp7-AA8 > Gp7-AA8 > DASXHZ01. Next base: position 1,261 of record DASYSN010000618.1, on the reverse strand, counting down.
GCGTGGCGCCGACGGCCTCTTCACGCGTGTAGCCGGTGAGCGATGTGAACGCCTGATTGACCCAGAGAATCACGCCGCGCGTGTCGGTGACGACGACGGCATTCGCGGCCGACTCGAGCGCGATTGTCTTGAGCTGGATCTCTTCGCGCCCCGACGCCGCGAGCAGCGACATCGCAATCTGATCGGCGAAGGCGACGAGCAGGTCGACGTCGGCGGCGTCGATCTCCCCTTTCGATCGCGAGAAGAGCGTGATCGCGCCGAGGGTGCGGTCGTCGGCGTTGAGCGGAATCGCGAGAGCGTGCGCCAGACCGAGCGCCATCGCAGGCGCGCGCCACGGCGCGAAGTGCGGATCGGCGGCGAGGTCGCGCGACTGAATCGCGCCCGTGCGGATCGCGGTGCCGGTCGGGCCGCGGCCGGCGTCGGTCTCGTCCCACCGCACTTCGATTCCGGCGACGAAGTCGCTCGCCGGCCCCGACGCCTCCTGAATCCCGACGCTGCCATCCTCGTTGCGGAGGCTGAGCTGGACGAGCGGGCAGCCGAGAATCTCGACGAGGCTCGAGCAGGTGAACTGCAGGAGCGAGCCGATCGGGACATTCCGCACGATCTGCCGGTCGACCTCGTGCAGCAGCCGCTCGAGCGTGCCGCGGCGCTTGCGTTGCGTGATGTCGCGCGCCAGGACGACGACGCCGTGGAGGCTGCCGTCGGACGCCTTCAGCGCGGTCGCCGAGAAGCTGATGATGCGCGTCTCGCCTTCGCGGACCAACGCGACCTCACGATCGGTGAAGGGTGTACCGGTCTCGGCCGACGCACGGATGACCGCCGCCGCACCGTCGTCGCGAAAGACGTCGAACGGCTTCTTGGCGACCTGCGTCGCGGTGGTGTTCAGCAGGCTCCCGGCGGCCGGATTCATGGCGCGGACGTTTCCGTCCGCGCCGAGCGTGATGATCGCCATCGGCGAGGCGCTGAAGACGGCCCGGAGGACGTTCGCCGTCTCGTTCAGCGCCTCGTCGAGAACCCGCTCGATCACTTCGTGACTTTCGCCTCTTCGATGATCACCGGGTAGCGGTAGCCGGCGCCGAAGTCTTTGTCGATGCGCACGGTGCCTGCGACCGTGACCACGTCGCCGACCGCTGCGACGTCGTTCGTCGTCACGGTGATGTCGTTGTCACCCTTGTCGCCCGAACCGGACCCGTCGCGCAGGTGCAGCCAGTTCTTCCCCATGATTCCGGAGAGGAACTTCACGACCTTGCCGCGGATGACG
>DASYSN010000617.1:0-10123 GCA_036003305.1 Thermoanaerobaculia bacterium | reverse complement strand
GTGCAACGCGTCCCGCCACTTCTGGCGCGCGCAGGGGCGGACGGAGTCGCTGCCGGACGACTACGCGAACGCGTGCGACCCGAAGACGTGGGGCACCGCCGAAGAGCACGCGATGCGGCTCACCATGAGCAAGGTCGTCGGCTACATGCAGCCGAAGTGCCGCGAGACGCTCCGCCTCCACTACTTCGAAGGGAGGTCGGCGAACGACATCGCGAAGGAGCTGGAGACGACGCCTCGCTACGCGGAGAAGTTGATCCACAACTGCCTCCGCCGCGCCCGCGAGATCTACACCAACATCACGGCGGTCATCCGATGATCGCCGGCGAGCACTTCGACGAAGAGTTTCTGATCTTCCTTGCCGAAGGCCCGGCCGAAAAAGACACTCATCCGCACCTCCTCGACTGCACCGACTGCCGTTCGGCGGTCGACGAGTATCGGACGGTGCTCACCTCCTTCGCCGAGGAATCGACCTGGGATCCGCACCCGCTGGACGAGACGCCGAACCCCCAGACGATCGCCACCCTCCGCGCCTTCGCTGACCGCATGCACCGCGAAGACGACGAAGCCCAGCCGCTCGTCGCCGAGCTCCTCGCAGGCCCGCGGGAGGAGTGGATGCCGCGGCTCCTCGCGGATTCGAAGTATCGGACGGCGGGGGTTGTGAGGAAGTTGATCGGTGGAGCGCTTCAGGTAGCCGAGGAATCTCCGAAGAACTATCTCGAGATCGCAACGTTGGCCGTAGAGATATCGGTGAATTTATTATCGGCGGAAGGTGACCGCGACAACGATGCACTTTGTGGCGCTGCGTGGCGAGAAAAAAGTTACTCCTTCTTTTTGTGCGGTGATATTGATGAAGCACTGAGATCGGCGGAGCGCGCCCGGACTCGTTTTCATACCGCTCGGAACGCCGAGCATGAGATGGCGCGGCTTGATCTTCTGTGCGCTACGTTGTATTCGAGGACGGGCGACTTCGCGGAAGCTTCTCGAGCGTGCGATAACGCGGAGAATCGGTTTCGTGCCATGAATGACGACCGAAAGACCGTGCACGCCTTGATCACAAGGGCGAACGTGCTTGCTGAAGATCGGAGGTACGAAGACGCGCTTGCTGTTACTGCGCGAGTTCTCGCGGAGTTCGATGCACATGTAGATGATCATTCGCGGGCTGCACTCAAATGTAACGAGGGCTCGTATTGGCGACAGCTGGATGAACCCCTAGCTGCGTTGCGGTGCTTACAGGACGCTCAGTTTATTTTTCAAGCTATTGGGGCTCGTGCTTCCTCCGCGCGAGTTGAACTCAGCATCGCCGCCCTCCTTCAGAGTCGAGGCGAACTGTCGTCGGCAGCAGGTCGACTCACGCGCCTGATGTCGGAGTTCGAGGATCTCGGAATGTACAGCAGTGCTGCCTTGGCGGCACTATTCTTAGCTGAGAACCGTGCTGCGGAATCCCGGTTCGATGATGTGGAGCGTCTGTGCAACTACGCGATTACGCAGGCGAAGGTTAGTCCGACCGCCTACCAAGAGCGCGCACTCACAGCACTTGGCCTCCTACGAGAGGCGTTCGTTCAAAAGAGGGCATCCCTTCGACTTGTCCACCGCGTTCGACGTTACTTGGAGCATCTCCCACAACCTCCTACCGTCGCCCGGTTGACCCCGCCACCTCAACTTTCTCTAAGTTCAGGGTAGGGAACCGACCACCTCAATCACTCCTTTAGACGGGGCGCGCCCCTCCAGCCGCTGACACGGCATCGAAGGAGGGTGGTCGTAATGTTGAAGAGCAAGGTTGCTGTAGGTGTACTCGTTGTCCTATTCGTCGCCCCATCAGTTTTTGCCTTTCAGGGCAGGCTCGTGGACGGTGACGAGGGCCTAACCGTAACTCGCTCATTCTTAACTCGCGTTATAGGTTGGCTAGCGCACTCGCCGCTAGACGACACGCTTGTCGTTCCTCATCCATAAGGTCGAGAGAACGCCAACTCAAACGCGGCGCGGCCGTGCTACTGTTCCTCGCCGAATCCCATGCCCCACATCCTCGCGGTACGCGACATCGTCAAGACCTTCTCCCACGTGCGGGCGGTGGACGGGATTTCGTTCACCGTCCGGCGTGGGACGATCACGGGATTGCTCGGACGGAACGGCGCCGGCAAGACGACGACCATCCGGATGATCACCGGCATCTTCATGCCGGATTCCGGGTCGATCGAATGGTCTGGCGCGCCGGGGGGCGGGACGTTCCGCGACCGCGTCGGCTATCTGCCTGAAGAGCGCGGGCTCTACAAGCAGATGAAGGTCGTCGAGCAGCTGCTCTTCCTCGCCGAGATCAAAGGCCGCCGGGCGGCGGAGGTGCGGCCGCTCATCGACCGCTGGCTCGAGCGTTTCGAGCTGGTCGAGAAGCGCGACGCGAAAGTCGAGGAGCTGTCGAAGGGGAACCAGCAGAAGGTCCAGCTCATCGGGACGCTGCTGCACGACCCGGAATTGATCATCCTCGACGAGCCGCAGTCGGGCCTCGATCCGGTCAACATGGTGCTCGTCCGCAATCTCCTCCGCGAGCTCAAAGACGAAGGACGGACGATCCTCCTCTCCACGCACATGATGGGAGAGGCGGAGAAAATGGCGGACGAGATCATCCTCATCCACCGCGGCAAGGTCGTTCTCGACGGACCGCTCGAAGAGGTCCGCGGCTCGTTCGGACGGAACACGCTCCACATGGAGTTCGAAGGCGACGGCGCATTCCTCGAAACGCTTCCGCAGGTGAAGCACGCCGCCGTCTCGAACAACACCGCCGAGATCGCGCTGTCGGACGGCGGCGATCCGCAGACGATCCTCGAAGCGTCGATGGGGCGGCTGCGCATTCGCAAGTTCGAGCTCGCCGCTCCGTCGCTGGAGGAGATCTTCATCGACCGCGTCGGTGTCGAGACACTCGCCGCCGAGGAGATGGCGCGATGAAGAAAATGTTCGTGGTGTTCAAGCGCGAGTACCTCCAGGCGGTCCGGCGGAAGATGTTCATCTTCATGACCTTCGCGTTTCCGGCGCTGATGGCCGCGCTCATGTTCATCCCGAGCTTCCTCATGATGCGAGGCCTCGGCGAGAAGCACGTCGCGATCCTCGACGGCACCGGGAAGCTCCATGACGCCTACCTGCATCCGGTGACTCGCGCCCCGAAGACCGACCTGCAGCGGATGGCGAAGAACCGCGAAACTCCCCAGGCGATGCAGTTCGACTATGTCGACCACGCGGCGGACCCGAAGCCGTATCTCGCACGGATGACGCAGCAGGCGAAAGACGGCCAGCTCGATGGCGTGCTGATCGTGCCGCCGGACGCGCTCACGAATCCCGACTCGCACCTGAAGTACTACAGCCGCACGGCGACCGACTTCATCTCGCAGGAGCGGCTCTCGTCGATGACGAACCGCGCCGTGCAGCGCTTCCGGCTCCAGGCGCACGGCATCAGTCCCGACGTGCTGAATAGCGTCATGACCGAGATGACGCTCGACTCCGTTCAGCTCTCGAAGACGGGCGAGGAGAAGAAGGGCGGCTCCGCGAACTTCATCGTCGGCTTCATCCTCTGCGCCCTGCTCATTCTGCCGACGATCATCTCCGGCCTCGACGTCATGCGCGGCATCATCCAGGAGAAGACCGACCGCGTCGTCGAGGTGCTGATCTCGTCCGTCACCCCGTCGCAACTCCTGGTCGGAAAGATCCTCGGCACAGCGGCGGTCGGTCTCACGCAGATCACCGTCTGGCTCGTCATGCTGGGCGGCATCAGCATCTATGGTGCGGCGGTCATCTCGGTGGCGGGAATCAACCTGTCGCAGTTCATCCGGCTGCAGACGTTCATCTACTTCCCGATCTTCTTCATCCTCGCGTTCCTGACCTACGTCTGCATCTACGCGATCGGCGGCGCGGCCTGCAACTCCGACCGCGAGGCGCAGCAGTTGATCGCGCCGATCACGATGGTGATGTTCCTGCCGTGGTTCATCCTGGTGGTCCTCATCACCAACCCCGACTCGACGCTCTCGACCAGCTTCTCGATGTCGCCCGTCTTCGGCCCGATGACGATGTACGTCCGGACGCTCGTCTCCGATCCGCCTCCGATTCAGATCGCCATCTCGATCGTGGTGTCGATCGCGACCATCGCGCTCTTCCTCTGGGTGACGGCGAAGATCTTCCGGGTGGGCATTTTGTCTTACGGAAAACGGCCGACGATTCCGGAGCTGTGGCGCTGGATGAAAGTGGCGTAGCGGGTCGCTGTATCATTCACGCCCTCAGCAGGGGGCCGGATGGAGATCCAAACTCTCACCGACATTTTTGCGCTGACGATCGAGCACGATCGCCCGGTGGCGCTGAAGTACAAGAAGGGCGATCGCTGGGCGGACATCTCGCTCGCCGAGTTTCGCGACACCATCCGCTGGTTCTCGACGGGACTGCGGACGCTCGGCGTCAAGCCTGGAGACCGCGTCGCGATCCTCGCGGAGAACCGCCCCGAATGGGCGATGGGCGACTTCGGCATTCTCTGCGCCGCCGCCATCACCGTCCCGATTTATCCGACGCTCCTCGGCTGGCAGATCGAGTACATCCTGAACGACTCCGGCTCCGTCGCCTGCATCGCATCGACGGAAGAGCAGTTGCGCAAGCTGATCGATATTCGCTCGCACTGCCCGCACCTCCACACGATCATCGTCGCGGACGCGATTCCTGAGCTTCCGCCGGGCGTCATGTCATTCGAGCAAGTCGTCGCCGAAGGGCGCAAGTGCGAAGGGGAGCAGGGGCGCGCGCGGTTCGATGAGCTGCGCACCAGCCGCAAGCCCGGCGACCTCGCCACCATCGTCTACACCTCGGGAACCACCGGCAATCCGAAGGGAGCGATGCTCACGCACCGCAACATCGCGAGCAACGTTGGTTCGGTCTGCAAGGTGTTGCCGCTGCAGCCCGGCTGGATGGCGATGTCGATCCTGCCGCTGTCACACATCCTGGAGCGGACGGCCGACTACGCGTACTTCTATCGCGGCGCCGTCATCGCGTATGCGGAGAGCGTGCTCAAAGTCGGCGAGAACCTGCAGGAAGTGAAGCCGGACGTCTTCGCCGCGGTGCCGCGCCTCTTCGAGAAGATGCGCTCCCGCATTCTCGATACCGTCGCCGCCGGCTCCGGGATCAAACAGAAGATCTTCGCCTGGGCGTTGAAGATCGCCGAGGAGCGGTTGCCGTACCGCGTCGACAACGCGGAGATGCCGTCGGGGCTGAAGATGCGCTCCGCCATCGCCGACAAGCTCGTCTTCAAGAAAATCCTCGGACGCCTCGGCGGCCGCGTGAAGTTCGTGCTCTCGGGCGGCGCGCCGCTGTCTCCGGAGCTCGCGGCGTTCTTCATCGGCGCGGGACTCGAGATCCTCGAGGGCTACGGCCTGACCGAGACGTCGCCCGTCATCGCGGTGAACACACCGACCAAGCGCCGCATCGGATCGGTCGGTCCGTTGATCCCCGGCGTCGAGGTGAAGATCGCCGAAGACGGCGAGATCCTCTCCCGCGGTCCGCACATCATGCAGGGCTACTTCAACAACCCCGAAGCGACCTCGCAGGCGATCGACGAGGAGGGGTGGTTCCACACCGGCGACATCGGCGTGATGGAGGACGGCTTCCTTCGTATCACCGACCGCAAGAAGGACATCATCATCAACGCGTACGGGAAGAACATCGCGCCGCAGCCGCTCGAGGCGCTCCTGAAGAGCTCTCCGTACATCGGGACGCCGGTCCTGATCGGCGACCGCCGCAAGTTCCTCGTGGCGCTGATCGTCCCCAACTTCGAGAAACTCGAACGCGACGCCGCGGCGATGGGTATTCACGCGCCTTCGCACGAAGCGCTCGTGAGCAACGAGCGGGTGAAGGCGATCTTCCAGTCGGAGATCGACCGCTTCAATCAGAGCCTCGACCGGCAGGAGAAGATCCGCCGCTTCGCGCTTCTCTCGCGCGACTTCACGATCGACGAGGACGAGATCACGCCGTCGTTGAAAGTGAAGCGGAAGATGATCGACAAGAAATACAAGGACGTCATCGACTCGATGTACGCCGACGAAGCGTCGATGGACGAGCGGGCGACGGCATGAGCGCGTTCACAATCGAGCGCGACGGCGAGCTCGCGATCCTCTGGTTCGATCTTCCCGGCGAGAAGGTGAACAAGTTCTCGTCGGCCGTGATGACGGAGTTCGCCTCCGTCGTCGACGACCTGGAGCGCTCCACCGACATCAAGCAGGTCATCGTCGCATCGCGGAAGCCCGGCATCTTCATCGCCGGCGCCGACGTGAGCGAGTTCACGAAGGCGACGTCTCCCGAACAGGCGAAGGAGTACACGCGATTCGGGCAGCAGGCGCTGCACCGCTTCTCGAAGCTGCCGCAAGTCAAGGTCGCCGCGATCAACGGAGCGTGCCTCGGCGGCGGATGCGAGCTCGCGTTGAGCTGCGACTGGCGCGTGATGTCGGACGATCCGAAGGCGAGGATCGGTCTCCCCGAGGTGAATCTTGGGATCTTTCCGGCGTGGGGCGGCGCGACCAAGCTCGCGCGCCTGATCGGCCTGCCGAACGCGCTCGACATCATCCTCAACGGCAAACAGCTCGACGGGAAACGCGCCAAACGCGTCGGTCTCGTGGACGAAGTCGTCGAACGTGGCGTGCTCCTCGACGTCGCGAAGACGTTCGCCGCGCGCGGCAAGCGGCGCGGCGGCGTGCGCACGAAGTTCTACATCGAAGGCAACCCCGCGATGCGCGCGTTCATCTTCCGGAAGGCGCGCCGCGCGGTGCTCGAGAAGACGAAAGGCCGCTATCCGGCACCTTTGAAAGCGATCGACGTCATCGAGTACGGCATGTCGGCCGGCGTCGAGCGCGGCCTGCAGCGCGAAGTCGACGAGGTCGTGCCGCTGATCATGGGCGACGTCGCCCAGAACCTCGTGCGCCTCTTCTTCCTGATGGAGGAGTCGAAGAAGGATCCCGTCGCGGCAACGCCGCTCGCCATCGACCAGGTCGGCGTCCTCGGCGCCGGCGTGATGGGCGGCGGCATTGCGCAGAACGTCGCGGACAAGACCGACGCGACGGTCCGCATGCGCGACATCAACTGGAACGCCCTCTCCGGCGGGATGCGCGCCGCGGCGAAGATCTGGAAGAAGCGCGTCGAGCGCCGCCGCATGACGCGCGGCGAGATGCAGCGCAAGATGGCGCGGATCACGACGACCACCGACTGGAGCGGGTTCCAGCGCGTCGACGCCGTCATCGAGGCGGTCGTCGAGAACCTCAAGATCAAGCGCCAGGTGCTGGCCGAGTTCGAGGGGCTATCGAAAGAGAGCGCCATCTTCGCCACGAACACGTCGACGATCCCGATCACCGACATCGCCGCCGAGGCCAAGCGGCCCGACCGCGTCGTCGGGATGCACTTCTTCAATCCGGTCGACAAGATGCCGCTGGTCGAGGTGATTCGCGGCGCGAAGACGTCCGACGTCGCCGCGGTTACCATCGCGGCGCTCGCGCGAAAGCTCGGAAAGACGGTCGTCTACTGCAACGACGGTCCCGGATTCGTGGTCAATCGCATCCTCGGTCCGTACATGAACGAGTCGGGGTTCCTGCTCGAAGAGGGGAACTCGATCGAATCGATCGACAAGGCGATGACCGACTTCGGCATGCCGATGGGTCCTCTCACGCTGCTCGACGAAGTCGGCATCGACGTCGCCGCGAAGGTTTCGCAGATCCTCGGCGCGGCGTTCGCGAGCCGGATGGGGGAGACGTCGAAAGTGGTCGACGCGCTCTATGCCGACGGGCGTTTCGGGAAGAAGAACGGGAAGGGCGTCTACAAGTACGAGCACGGAAAGCGGACCGTGCCCGATCCCGCCGTGTACAAGCTCGTCGGCGTGTCGCGTCCGCATCCGGTCGACGCGCGCAACGCGGTCGAGCGGATGATCTTCGCGATGGTGAACGAAGCCGCGCTGATCCTGGAAGAGCGGATCGTCGGCAGCGCCGGCGAGCTCGATCTCGCGATGATCATGGGAACGGGCTTCCCGCCGTTCCGCGGCGGCTTGCTGCGTTACGCCGACTCGCTGGGCGTTCCGTACATCCAGGCGCGTCTCGACGAGCTGTCGACGAAGGTCGGCGCGCGCTTCCGCGCGAGCGCCCCGCTGCGGCGCCTCGCCGAGACGGACGGGAAGTTCTATTCGGTCTACAAGCGAGGGTGAGACGTTTTATGACATCCTTCGCCCGCTTCGGCGATGGATCTTCTCGCGCCCATTGAACCGCTGACGCGTCAACAACGGATGATCGCCTGGACCGTGGCGATCGTCTGTGCGCTGTCGCGTTTTCTCGCGATGGCGCGCACCCTCTGGGATTGGGACGAGGCGCTCTTCTGCCTCGGCATGCGCTCGTACGACGTCGGGCTGCACCACCCGCATCCGCCCGGCTTTCCGGTGTTCATCGCGATCGCGCGCATCGTCCGGCTGGTGGTCCACGACGATTTCCGGTCGCTCCAGGCGGTGAGCCTCGTGTCGGGCGTGTTGCTCTTCCCGGCGATGTTTCTGCTCGCCCGCGAGTTGCGCCTCCGCTTCGAGACCGCAACGATCGCCGCCGCGCTTTGCGCCTTTTTCCCGAACGTCTGGTTCTTTGGCGGAACGGCATTCAGCGACGTCCCGTCGATCGTGCTCGTCATCGCGGCCGTGGCGATGCTGATTCGAGGCTGCCGGGATGCGGACGCGTACCTGATCGGGACCGTGCTGTTGGCGCTCGCCATCGGCATCCGTCCGCAGAACCTGCTGGTCGGTTTATGGCCGGGGCTCGTCGCCACCTGGTATCGCTGGAAAGAGAACTGGCGCGACGTCATCTGGGCGGCGGTGATCGGCATCGTCATCTCGGGGGTCTCGTACTTTTCCGCCATGATCGCGACCGGCTCGTACGATCGCTACGCGGGCGCCATCCGCGCGCACGCCGACTACATCACGCGCATCGACTCGTGGCGCAGCCCCGACCGCCCCGCTCTGTGGCGGCTGCTCGACCGCTTCTTCCTCAAGCAGTACGAGTCGCCGGCGCTCAGCACGTTGACCTCGCTTTTCGCGCTGGTTTCGGCAATCGGCGCGATCCGGAACCGCGACCGGCGGATCGGGATGATCGTCCTCGCGTTCGCTCCGTTTGCGATCTCCGCCTGGCTGATGCTCGACCGCTTTTCGATCAACCGCTTCTCCATCGGCTACATCCCGATGTTTGCGATTCTCGCCGCCGACGGGATCGACCGCGTCACCGCGCGCCGGCGCAATCTCGAATGGGTGGTCGGCGGGGTCCTCATCCTGGCGTTTGTCATCTTCACCTGGCCGGCGCTGACGGTCGTCCGCACCACCGACTCCCCGCCGTACGCGGCCGTTCGCGCGGCGCGGGAACATCTCGATGCCGCGCGCGACCAGCTCTATGTCGGCTTCGCGATGTCGCCGTTCGTCGAGTATCTCGACGCATCGTCTCCATGGACGAAGGTCCTCGATGAGCGCGCGCTCCCGCTCTCACAGCCGAAGAAACGGGCGTGGCTGCTGACTGAGATCGACATGACGAAGCCGAGCGGGTTCATCTTCACCCGAGCGCACGATCAGCTCTGGCACATCGCGCGGCGGCACTACTTCGACGTCGCGCTCGAGCCGTTTGCGGCGCAGGCGCAATTCGTCTCCGGCTGGTATCCGGCCGAGCGTAATGGACAGGAGGAGAACCGTTGGATGGGCCGCCACTCCACGACGGTTCTTCCGGGGCGGAGCGGCGACACCGTGCTTCGGCTCGTGTACGACATTCCGGACGAGCTCGTGAAGCAGCGTCCGACGCTGACGGTGAAGCTGAACGGCGTGATCATCGACCAATCGCAGCTCACCGAGGCGCATCTCTCGCGCGACTTCCACGTCGAGCCGGCGCCGAAGAGCGCGCCGAATACGCTCGATTTGTCCATCGACCGCACGGAGAACCCGCGCGCGCAACACCTCGGTGACGATCCCCGCGAGCTGGGCCTCCTGGTGCACTTCCTCGCGTGGGGACCCAACTAGCTCGATAAAATCGCGCGCGATGAAACGCGCCGCCCTCCTGTTGTTCGTGCTGTTCGCGCTTTCCGCCGCCGCCGAGCCTGCCGAGATCGCTACCGC
>DASYSN010000616.1:0-2459 GCA_036003305.1 Thermoanaerobaculia bacterium | reverse complement strand
GACGCTTCCTTGTTGTAAACCTCGGGGCGCGTGTCGTTGAAGAACGCGTGGTTGGCGTCCGGGTAGGTGTGGACTTCGACCGTCTTTCCCATCGACTGCAGCTTCTCACCCAGCTCGCGCTCGCCGTTCGCCGGTACGCCGCGGTCGAGCTCACCGGCGATGAGCATGATCGGCGCGTCCATGTGCGCCCAGTCGTAGTCGACCTTCTTGAATCCGCCGTAGAAGCTCACGGCGGCGCCGACGTTCTTGTCCTTCGTCGCGGTGTACTTCGCCAGCGCGCCGCCCATGCAGAAGCCGACGACGCCGTACGTCTTTGACGAACACTCGGGACGCTGCAGCAGATACGCGCCGGCGCCGGAGATCTCCGCCACCGCGCGCTCGGCATCGAGCTCCATCAGCATCCTTCCCGCTTCGTCCGGCGATTTGGTCGTCTTGCCGTGAAAGAGGTCGGGCGCGATGGCGACGAAGCCCTCGCGAGCGAACCGCTCGACGAGATCTTCGATGTGCGGCACGAGACCCCACCACTCCTGAATGACGACGACAGCCGGTCCCTTGCCGGTTGGAGCGGCGAAGTAGCCCTGGCAGGTGTGACTGTTCGATGGAAATTCGACGCGCTGACCCATTCGATCCTCCGTGGGAGCCGAATACTATGCGAAGAGACGTTTGTCGCGTCCCGTCCGTATATCTCGTGCGAGAATGCCCCACGAGAGAGGCTGGTGGATGGTTTATACGAATGAGGACGTCGCTCGTCTGGCGAAGCGCAGGAGTTGTCCGCGCTGCGACCTGAACAAGACCGTCGGCAACGCGCTCTGCCGTAGCTGCCGCAGCAAGTTGCCCGCGAACATGCGGATGGGACTGGAATCGGTCTCGGACAAAGACTGGTCGAGCGTCGGCCGGGCGTTACGCGCCGCGGCCAACTATTTCAACGTCCACTTCCAGTCGGTCCGGAACTTTGGAGGCGGGAAGAGGCGCTAGCGAGCATTGCCAGCTCGCGCGCTTTCGCGTCTCTCGGTTCCTGGTTCGCCAGTTCCTCGGCACGCCGCGCAACGTCGGTCGCGCCCGGCGCGTTTTTTAATGTCTCGCTCCAGACGGCTCCGAGGGTCGCCAGACGATGACGCCGTGACGCCTCGCTCCACGGCCGCGCGACGTCGGACGCGTGCACGATCCGCGTGATCGTCCGCTCCTTTCCGGTCGCGACGCTCCGGTAGTGCAGGCGAACGGTCGCGATCGGCTGCCGCCACGGGAGGTTCGCCCGCAGCTCGACCTCGAACATCGCCGTGACGGAGACGTTCTTCAGCAGAGTCGTCTCGACGCCCGAAAGCTCATCGCCGCCGCCAGCGCGACGATGGGAGACGACCGCGTTGCCGTCGAGCTGGATGTCGAGATCGGCGTCGGTTGCGACCGGAAGCGGAGAGGAGCCCGGCGGGAGCTCCTGACGCGCGGTGTCGATCGTCGTCCGAATGATGAACGTGCGCGGGCCGGCAGTGACCGGGGCCGGCGACGCCTCGACTTCGAGACCGACCTCGCGCGGCGCGCCGTGCTCCGGCGGCCCGGCGAAGTAGTTGATGAGCGCTTCGACGTTGACGGCGTTCGGCCGTTCGCCGCGTTCGATGGCGCCCTTCACGGTCGGGAAGGCGTCCTTGGCGACGGAGATGCCGAAGACGTGGTCGCGCGGAGCCTGCAGGAAGTCGGCGGCACGCGCGGACGGCACGATGCCGCCGAGCGAACCCCCTGCGACACGACCTTCAACTCCGCCTTCGACTGCGTTCGCAGTCTTCGCCGTGGCTGCTTCCATCCGCATGGCCGGAGCCGGCGCCGGCGCCGCTGGGGCCGCGATGAGCGGTGCTTCGGCGGTGACGACGATCGGCTCATTGTTTGTCGGTGGCGGCGGCGGCGGGGCTGCTTCGCGCGCCCGCTTTTCCGCGACGTCGCGCACCGGCTCGTTGCGCGGCTCGGCCGCGCGCGGCGCCGGCTTCGGGGCCGCCGGCGATGCCGGCGTTACCACCGGCGCCGATTCCGCCACTTCAACCTCGGGCTGGACGGTCTTCGCGACGACGGCCGGAGCTTCCTGCGGCTGCGCCGCCTGCAGCTTCGCCGGCGCGGCCTTGACCGCCATGGCGGCCATCGGGGGCGCCCCCGCGTCGTTCCGGTCGGCGCGAGAGAGCAGTTGGATGCACAGATACGCCGAGGACACCAGCAGGATGATCGAGGCCGCCACCCTCATGTTGAACGAGATTGAAGAGGAGAGGCGTTCGCGCTCGCGCGTCGTGCCGAGAAGATCGGGAATGTCGGATTTGATGCGGTCGGCGAGACCGGCAGGCGGCTTCGGGACCGAGGCCATCGAGAGCCGCCGCTGCAGTTCCGCCTTTCGTTTCGTCGTCATGTCACTTCCTCGTCGAGATTCGCTTCCAGCATCGAGAACGCCTTGTGGAGGCGCTTGCGAATCGCCACCGTGGTGA
>DASYSN010000615.1:0-8887 GCA_036003305.1 Thermoanaerobaculia bacterium | reverse complement strand
AGCGCCTGCATGATCTGCTGATTCGTGGCGCCGGGAGCGACGGCCCAGACGAGCGCGCCGACGCCCGCGGCGTGCGGCGTCGCCATCGAGGTGCCGTTGAGGAGTGCATAACCGAGAGCGTCGGTGTTGGTCACGAACCGCACGGTGGAAGTACCGGCGGCGGTGAGGAGCTTCTGCCCGTCCGCCTGCGTCACTCCGACGACGGTCCGCGGGATCGAGGTCGACGTCACGCCCTGGATGCCCCATCCCGGAGGATCGGTGACGTTATCGGTCGCGCGGTTGTTGTAGATGATCGCGCCGACGGCGCCGGCTGCTCTCGCGTTCTGCGCCTTCTCGGCGAACGTCAGGGTGGAGCCGGTCACGGTGCTCGTGCCGCCGCGCTGAATGAGCGCGATGTTGCCGTTTACCGACACGGGGAACTCGCTCTTGTTGCCGCTGCCGCAGTTGACGATGTTGCCGATCGCGGTCGTCAACGGCGTGCAGTTCAACGAGTTTCCGCCGGTGTCGGACGCGCCGATCTTGTGCGCGTCGACCGAGATGCCGCTCGAGTCGGCGACGTTGTCGAGCTCCGCGATGTTGGCGAAGGTGGAAAGGACCGAGACGCCGGGCGCCACGACCTTGAGGTCGCTGCCGCGCTGGGAAAACGAAGCGACGGTGCCCGTCGAGTCGATCGCGCCGACGGAGACGACGCTCGCATACGCCGCCGGATACGAGAGGCCGACGGAGTCGGGATAGCCGTTCCCGGCCGCCGCGAACGTCAGGATCCCGGCGTTGAATGCGCTCTGAAATGAAGTGGCTTCGGAAGTCGAAGCGCCGTCGGAGCCGAGCGAGAGGCTCATGATCCAGTTGCCGCCGATCTCCGCTTTCTTGGCGATGACCCAGTCGACGCCCCGCAGGATCTGCGACACGCTTCCCGAGCCGCAGGCATCGAGAGCTTTCACCGAGTAGATGTCGACGGCCGGTGCCACGCCGACCACGCCGTCGCCATTCATTGCGGCGGCGATGGTCCCGGCGACGTGCGTGCCGTGGCCGTTATCGTCGAGCGGATCGGTCGTCTGGGTGACCTCGTTGAAGCCGCCCTTGTACGCGGGAGCGAGCTCGGTGTCGTTGTAGGAGATGCCGGTGTCGATGATCGCGACGTGGATCGCCGTGCCGCTGCCGACCGATTTGCCTTTGGTCACGGGCCACACCTGCGGCGCGTTCACCATCGCGATGCCGTACGGCGTCGTTTCGCTTCCGGGAGTGACCGAGTCGGCCAGCATGTGGACGGGCTGGTCCATTTCGACGTAAGCGACGTCCGGCCGCTTCGTCAGCGCCTGCGCCTCGTCCCACGTCATGTCGGCTTCGAACGCGTCGACCGAACGGAAGGAGTGGAGCTCTCTCGCGTGGCTGCGCCACGGACGCTCCGGCAGATCATTCGCAAGCACGTCGGCGGCGACCGCACGCGGCGAGACGCGCGTTCCGACGATGTAGTGCTGGTAGTTGCTCTGGGCGAAGAGGGGAAGAGAGAGAAGGAACAGCGTCAGCGAAATGCCGAGTCGTTTCATCGTGTGCGCGCCATCACTCATGGAATTGATGATTGCAAAAGTCCCCACGATCAGAATGTTATTCCGCATATGTTAATCTCCGCCGCTTCGACGCGACACGAGGGAGAGCAATGGAAGACTGGAAAGGGAATCTTATCGAGGATGCCGCCGGAATTGCGCAATTGATCCGCGAGACGAAAACGATCGCCGTCCTCGGCATCAAGCCGGAGTCCCACGCGGACCAGGCGGGCTACTACGTACCGGCTCACATGGCGGGCGCCGGCTACGACGTCATCCCGGTTCCGGTGTACTACCCCGAGGTGACGGAGATCCTCGGAAAACCGGTAGTGCGCAAGCTCGCCGACATCGGCCGTCCGGTCGACATGGTCAACGTCTTCCGCCGCCCGAGCGACATCCCGCCGCACGTCGACGACATCCTCGCCGCGAAACCGAAGTCGGTCTGGTTCCAGCTCGGCATCCGCAACGACGAAGCCGCCGAGCAGCTCGCCCGCGCGGGCTTCAAGGTGGTCCAGGACCGCTGTCTGATGGTCGAGGAGTCGCGGCTGAAGTGAGTTAGGCGTTATGCGTAACGCGTAACGATGGTCACCCAGCGCGAAGTTGTTCTCCCGCCCTACCGCTTCTGGGAGACGCGCGCGGGCGCCGGGACGCCGATCGTGCTCATTCACGGGCTCGGCGGCTCGAGTGAGTGGTTCCGGAACAACATCGAGGTGCTCGCGGAGAGCCACTCGGTCGCGGCGGTCGATCTGGTCGGCTTCGGACGAACGCACGCGCGGCGGCCGCTCGCGTTCGACGAGATCGCGGCGCTGCTCGCGCGGTGGATCGAAAGCTCGTTCGACGGGCCGGTGCATCTCGCCGGGAACTCGATGGGCGGCCACATCGCGATTCACGTCGCGGCGAAGCGGCCCGATCTCGTGCGCTCGCTCATCCTGATCGACTCGACCGGCATCCCGTTCGCGTTCGACCCGCGGACGCACTTCGAGTACGGCGCCTTCCCGCGCCGCGGCCTCGCGTTTGCGCGAGTCCTCGTCCGCGACGCATTCAGAGCGGGTCCGACCACGCTCGCACTCGCATTCGCGCGGCTGCTTCGCGATGACGCACGTCCGCTGCTGCGGGTGTTGTCGATGCCGGTGCTCCTGCTGTGGGGGGAGAACGACCCGCTCGTTCCGGTGCCGTACGCGGAGCAGATGCGGGAGTTGATTCCGGACGCGCGGCTCGTCATCCTGCAGCACGCGGGACACGTTCCGATGTGGGAGAACCCGACCGCGTTCAACGGCGCGCTGCTGGCGTTCGTGAACGAAGTCGATGCGCGGCACCGCCCACCCGGCGACCGCGGCGCATTCGCGTGGGGCCTCGCGGGATTCAACCGCGGCATCGCGCATCGCGAAGCCGGACGCGCCAGCGACGTCGTCCTCGTCCATGGCCTGGGCATGTCGAGCGGGTACTTCGTCCGGTTCGCGCGGGCCCTTTTCAACCGCGGCTTCTCGCCGATCGCCCCCGACCTGCCGGGCTTCGGCGAGAGCGCCAACGCGCGCGCGATGACGCCGCGCCAGCACGCGGAAAGACTCGCCGCATGGGCGGACGACGTCCATATCAAGGACGCGCTCTGGATCGGCCATTCGACCGGATGCGCCGTCGTGGCGCACCTGGCGGAGCAACGGCCCGATCTGGTCCGAAAGGCAATTGCCATCGGACCGCTCTGGACGACCAGCAAACATCCCGAGCTCCATTTCGCC
This sequence comes from Thermoanaerobaculia bacterium, assembly GCA_036003305.1. Lineage (GTDB taxonomy): Bacteria > Acidobacteriota > Thermoanaerobaculia > Gp7-AA8 > Gp7-AA8 > DASXHZ01. The sequence goes on along the minus strand of DASYSN010000615.1, from coordinate 5,607 downwards.
GCGCGTATCGCGCTCGACGGGCTCCGCGAGCCGCTGCGGTTGTGGCGCTACATCATCCCCGCCTACTGGCGCGTCGGGATCGCGCGATGGCTCGGGACATGGCAGAAGCAGCTCGCCGACACCACGGCGCCACCGCCGGAGTTGACGATGATCGCCGGAACGCGCGATCCGATCGTCGATCGCGCCGCCGTCCGGGTGCTCGACGTCCCCGGAGCGCACGCATGCCTCTTCTCTGATCCCGAAGAGGTGGCGGAGCGGGTCAATTTTGGATGAGGGCTGCTCAACTCTGACCCCGCCGTTTGCTGGTTCAAGGGTCTGCCGCTGATCCGCCCCTTCCGTAAACATCTGATTCTGCATGGGTGGAACTGCGGCAGCGCGATTGCTCTTCTTCGCACGCCCCGAAAGACGAAAAGGAGAGTACGAATGAAGAGACTATTGCCCCTTCTGGTGACCCTGTCCGTCGTTGCCACCGCATATGCCCAGGGCGTGAAGAACGATCCGGCGGCCCGCCGGGACAACCGCGACGAGGCCATGACGGCCGACGCGATGCATCACTTCTTTCCGCCGAACCCCGATGGCAGCGCCGAGATCACGTCGTCGCCGGACGACTATGACGTGCCGGCGATGACGGACCACGGTCCGCTCGCGGCGACCGAGGTGTTCAAGCACGCGATCATGGCGACGAATCTGTCCTACCACGGCGGTGACGTCATCAACACGGCCCGCGTGGTCTGCATCTTCTGGGGTCCGACGTGGGCCTCGGGCGGCAGCGACAACAGCCGCGCCACGACGATCCAGTCGTTCCGCAACCAGCTCGGAACGTCGTCGCACTACTCGATGCTGACGCAGTACTACGACAGCGCCTACATCAACACCACGAACCTCGCCGGCTCGCAGCCGGACTGGTTCGACACGAGCAACGCGCTGCCGTCGAGCGGCAACGTGACCGACTCGGTCGTACAGTCGGAAGTGAAGCGCTACGTCTCCGCGCACGGCTACAACGGCAGCACGGTGTATGAAGTGTTCCTGCCGAAGTACGTGCCGGGCACGTCGACGCTGGTCTACTCGTCGGACGGAAGCTCCACCTCGTGCGGCGGCCCAGGCCTGGCCTACTGCGCCTACCACAGCCACTACTCGAGCACGTCGGGCAACGTGAAGTACTCGATCGAGCCGTACCCGAGCTGCAGCGGATGCCAGGTCAGCGGCTGGACGGTGGTGCAGAACATGACGCACTTCATGGTCCACGAGACCCGCGAAGCGGTCACCGACGCCCTCGGCAACGCCTGGTACGACTCGTCAGGCTACGAAGCCGACGACAAGTGCGCCTGGACCGGCCTGTTCCTCTCGAACGGCTACGGCTATCAGCCGGAGTGGTCCAACGCCGCCGGCGGCTGCGTCCAGTAGTCAATCGTTCTGGTGTGGCGCGGGCTTTCCAGCCCGCGCCCCCTTCCCGGTGGTGTTCGTTCTCAGTGTGGGAGCCGGCGCCCTCGCCGGCTCAGCGCGGCGGAAGCCGCGCTATCGCGCGTCCTCGCCGGCGAGGGCGCCGGCGCCACACAGAAGCCGAAAACCTACGATCGCCGCCGCTTCACCCGCCGCAGCACCGTCCCCGCGAACAGCGCCAGGGCGCTGACGATCGCGTAGGCGGGGAGGACGTTCGCGAAGATTTCTGCGAGCACATCTCCTATACGGTCGTCACCGCCAACTCGTTTTGTGCTTGCTTCACGATCAGCGAAAGAGACGGCGCCACGCTGCCGGTACCCCCGCGGTGCTCCAGAGGATGCCTGAATGTGGGAGGTACTCGTGAGCTTCGCCAAGCTCCTCGGACTTTCGAGCTCGAACGATGAGGACCGCGCCGGTACTCACATCGCGTGAGATTTTTCGACGGCGGAACGCGTCACGGATCAAGCGAGCAATTGCGAGAAACGCCCCGATCGGAAAACCACCGGCGAGCAGGAGTGAGTCCGTGCGATGTTGGACCGCGAGCCAGAATCCAATCACTGCACCGCCAAGGAGCAAAGCCGCCAGAACATAGCGGGCGGGGTCGACAGCCGGTGCATATCCCTCCAGCTCAGCGATCTCGGCGCGCGTCAACGTTCGTTGGTGCACTGCGAAATCGGCGTTGACCGGCCGCACGAAGTTTGCCGCCATTTCCGCGTGTTCCGGCGGAGGTGCGGTAGACGACTTCGGCACGATCACGGTGTGAGACGCGCGCCGCCCGTCGCAACTCCAGAGCCGTCTGGATAGGGGGAGAACTTCGATCGTGACACGCTCGTCCCGATTGCCGCTGATCCGAACCATGGATGGCGGTTCGCCGAGAAGATGGGCGCGACTCACAAGAAGGTCATCCAGCGTCCCCTCGCATCGAATGATCACTCCAGCGCGGACGTCGAGATGAAGCGTTCGCCAATACCGAAGGGCATTGACGAGGGCTCGCCGCTGCCACATGACACTCACGATCAACATGAATCCCGGAGCGAGGACAAACTCCAGACCGGGGACATAGAACGAAGCGATCACCACGATTGGCAAGAGGACGATCCCGCCGACGATGAGAGCAATCTTCCGAGCCGCCTCAGCGGCAACCGCTCGTGCCTCCGTTGCTTCCTCATCCGAGAACGGTCGTTGGCCGACAGCCTCCAGGCCCGCAAACCACCAATCCCTGCCGGTTACCGTCATACCGCCTGCGCCAGCAGGCGTGTGAGCCACAGGTTGGTCATCTTCTCGAGGACGGTGTTCTGGCGCAGCCGGGCGCGGAGGTTGACGAAGTCGACTTCGTCGAGCGGCTGGTCCTGGTTGAAGCAGGAGAAGACGTACGACTCCTTGCCGGTCGCGGGATCGACGTGGCGTTGCAGGCACTGCGCGCAGACCTGTTTCATCATGCACTGCATCGGCGAGTTGATCGAGCCGATGCCGACGTGCGAGGGGTTCAGATACGGCGCGAGGACGCCATGTCGCGCATCCTTGACCGCGCGCATCATGCCGTCGGAGCCGATGGCGATGATGCGGGAGACGTCTTTGAGGTTGAAATAGCTGCTGTCATCCTGAGCCGGCGTAGCGCGGCGAAGGACCCGTTTCGGCTGAGCGCTGGTCGTCTCTTCGGCAACGGATACTTCGCCGTCTACGCGGCTCAGGATGACAGGGGCCTCCGCGGCATACGCGAGCATCGACTCGACGATGTTGCCGACGAACGCGCGGTCCTGCGGGCGGCGGGGCTCGATGGCGTCGCCGAAGTCGACGGACCAGATGACCTGATCGGTGCCGGCTTCGATCTCGTCGCGCTTGAAGACGTCCTGGTTCTTCTTGTAGCCGGCGAAGTAGAGGACGCGGCAGCCGTTGTCCTTCAAAGCTTTGGCGATTGAGAAGAGGACGGCGTTGCCGAGGCCTCCGCCGGCGAGGAGGATTGTCTCGTCGTGCGGGAGCTCGGTCGGCGCGCCGGTGGGACCCATGACGACGACCGGCTCGTCCTTCTCCAGCATGGCGCAGAGGCGGGATGAGCCGCCCATCTCGAGGATGATGAGTGACAGCAGGCCGCGCTCTTTGTCGGTCCAGGCGCCGGTGAGGGCGATGCCTTCCATCACCAGCTTCGTGTCGCCGGCGCTGCGGGCGTGTGTCTCGAAGTTCTGCAGACGGAAGAACTGCCCCGGCTCGAAGTGCTGCGCGGCGAATGGGGCGCGGACGACCACTTCGACGATCGTCGGGGTGAGCCTGTTCACCTCGTGCACGCGCGCGATGAGACCGTCGTCGAGGCGGGAGACGAGATCGCGCCATTTGACAGGATCGGAATCGCCTGTGCCGAGGAGTGAGGCGACCTCCTTGTAGCCGTCGCGCGCGGACGCCATCGCTTTGACGACGTTGCCTGCGTACTTTGGATGGTTGTCGCCGTAGAACGTGATCAGTTTGTCGGGATGCGACGGATGCTGATACGACGTGAAGAAGCCCGCACCTTCAATCAGCTCCTTGTCCGAGCGCCCGTACGCCTGGAAAAACTGCCCCCACTGGTCGAGCTTGAACGTGCCGGGGTGCTCTTTCTCGTAGATGACATTCGGACTCGTTCCGGCGGCGACCATGACGCTGCGGGCGGGAAGTTCGACGCTCTCGCCGGAGTCCTTCCACTTGCCTTCCTGCACCTTCTGCTTCTGAAAGACGATCGACCGCACGTGCCCGAATTCATCCGCAACCGCCTCGGACGGTGAGAGGTTCTCCGCGTACCAGATGCCCTCTTCGAACGACTTGATCACCTCTTCGTAGTTGAGGCGATAGGCGGGAGAGTCGAACAGGGACTTGCGGTAGGCGATGGTGACGCCTCCCCAGCCGCGGACCAGCGGGATAAAGTTCGGTTCTTCGCCCGCTGCCGCGGCCCGCTCGCGCTCCGCGCGCACCGCCCGGCCGTGCGTCAGGAACTCGTCCAGCACCGCGACCTCTTCGGCGTCGTAGCCGGCGCGGACGGCCGATTCGCTCAACTCCTCGCAGAGCGTCTCGTAACGGTGCAGCACCTTCTCGACCTGAACGGGGTAATACGCGAAGAGCTCCGTCGCCGTGTCGATCGCGGTGAGGCCGCCGCCGATGACGACCGCGGGCAGCCGCACCTGCAGGTTCGCCATCGAGTTCTGTTTGTACGCACCGGTGAGCTGGAGCGCCATGAGGAAGTCCGACGCCTTGCGGATGCCGCGAATGAGGTTGTTCTTCATCCGCACGATCGTCGGCGTGCCGGCGCCGGCGGCGATCGCGATGTGATCGAAGCCGAGGTCGTCGAAGGCGTCTTCGATCGTGATCGTGCCGCCGAATCGGACGCCGCCGTACATCTTCAGGTTCGCTTTCCGCTCCAGCGCGATGCGGATGACTTTGAGGAAGTTCTTGTCCCAGCGGACGGTGATGCCGTATTCGGACACGCCGCCGAAGCCGGCGAGCACGCGGTTGTTGAGGTCATCCCACAGCTCGGCGCGAGCGTCGCGGATCGGCTCGTTGATCCACTTCTCGGGCAACGGTTCGATCTTGAGCCCGTCGATCGCGACGACGCCGTAGCCTTCGTTCGCGAGGTAGTGGGCGAGCGTGTAGCCGGCGGGGCCGAGGCCGACGACCAGGACGTTCCTGCCGTTGTACGGCAACGCCATCGGACGGCTGGCGTTGAGCGGATTCCACCGCGTCAGGAGCGAGTAGATCTCGAAGCCCCACGGCAGGAAGAGGACGTCGGTGAGGACGCCGGTCTCGATCTGCGGAATGTTGACCGGATCCTGCTTCTGGAAGATGCACGACCGCATGCAGTCGTTGCAGATGCGATGGCCGGTGCCGGGGCACATCGGGTTGTCGATCATCGCCATCGCGAGCGCTGCGATGGAGTCGCCGCCGGCGCGCAGCAGGTTCATTTCGCCGATTTTTTCGTCGAGCGGGCAACCCTCGAGCGCGATGCCGATCGGATTGACTTTGAAGCCGCCTGTCTTGCCGTCGTTTACCGCCTGCGGAGCAAGCGGGAAGCCTTTCGAGCAGGAGTCTTTGTTTCGCTCGTGGCAGTAGATGCAGTAGTGGGACTCGTCGGCGATCTGCCGCGGCGTCATGCGAGGGTCGGTGAGATGGAACGCGTCGCGGCGGCGGAACTCTTCGTGCGGGCCG
>DASYSN010000614.1:0-1602 GCA_036003305.1 Thermoanaerobaculia bacterium | reverse complement strand
ACGCGAAGGAGGAGCCGCTCGCCGCCCGCATCGGCACGCGCCTCCGCAGCCGCCTGTACGAGATGGCGTCGCTCGTGCCGTTCACCGGCGCGTCGGACCACAGGCGCAATACGTTGTGAAGCGCTCCATTCCCGACGTCCTTCGCCGCGGGCTGGAGAGCGCGCTGGCGAACTGGCCGCTGATGGCGCTGCGGATCGCGGAGAACATCCTGTTCGCGATGCTGATCATCGGGTCGATCATCGCGGCGATCGTGCCGCTGCTGGTTTCGATCGGCTTCTCGATCCACATCGACAAGCCGGAAGAGGCGGGGCCGGCGATCGGGACGGCACTCATCGAGCATCTCCCGCTGTTTCTCTGGATCTTCATCGGGGCGCTGTTCCTGGCGCTGTTGCTGGTGGTGATCCACTCGTTCGTGATGGCGGGCTGCGCGCGGACGTTCGTCGATGCGGAGCGCGCGGAGCGGCCGAAGGTGTTCAGCATGGAGCGGTGGCTGAGCGGCGGCCGTCACGCGACCTGGACGGTCTTCTGGATCTACAACATCACGTACGGCACGACGCTGATTCCGGTGATGGTGCCCCTGATCATCGCGCTCGCGGCGATGCTGGCGTTCCGCGACTCGCAGGCGGCGGTCCTCGTGGCCGGCTGTCTCGGGATCGCGATCGCGCTCTTTCTGTGCATCATCGCCTGCGTGATCGCTGCGATCTGGTCGCTCAAGGCGATGATTCTCGCCGTGGAGCGCGACCTCGGCGCGTCGGAAGCCTCGAAGCTGGCTTGGGCGGAGGCGAAGGCGGATCTCGGCCGCCATTTCGGCGTGGCGTTCATCCTCCTCGTGATCAGTTTCGGCGGCGCGGCCACGATCGGCATGTTCTCCGTCATGTTCGCGATGCCGTCCGCGCATGACCCCTTCATGTCGCTCGCCTTTGCGCCGGCACGCGTCGTCATTTCGTTGCTGCAGGGCGCCTTCAGCGCCGCGGTCGGCATGTGGATGCTGGCGTCATTCGCCGCGCTTTCGGACCGCCGATGAACTACGAGCATCTCTTTTCCCGCGACGCGGGGGCGTTCCGGCCGTCGGCGATTCGGGCGTTTGCGCGGTACATGAACGATCCGAATGTGATCTCGTTTGCGGGCGGCAGTCCGAATCCGGAGACGTTTCCGGCCGAGGAGATCGGGGCGATCGCGGAGCGGGTGGTGCGGGAGCGGCGGCAGGTCGCGCTGCAGTACGGACCGACGCGCGGACTTCCTCGGCTCTGCGCATTCATCGCGTCGCTGGCGGGCGAGCGGAAGATCGGCTGCACGCCGGAAGGGGTGATCGTCACGACCGGATCGCAGCAGGCGCTCGATCTCGTGGCGCATACGCTGCTCGATCCGGGCGACACGGTGCTCGTCGAGCTGCCGACGTACATCGGCGGCACGTCGTCGTTTCACGCACGGAGCGCGCAGCTCGCCGGCGTGGAGCAGGACGACGACGGGATCGTGCCGGAGTCGCTGGCCGCGGTCGCGGAACGCACGCGGCCGAAGCTGCTGTACGTGATCCCGAATTTTCAGAATCCATCGGGGCGGCTGATGACGCAGGAGCGGCGGACGCGGGTGCTGGAGATCGCG
>DASYSN010000613.1:0-4064 GCA_036003305.1 Thermoanaerobaculia bacterium | reverse complement strand
GTACAAGCAACCGAAGAATATGGGCAAACTGATCGAAGGAGAAGACTTCTACTTCGAAGGACCGTACATGGTCTTCACCGAGAAGTTCCTGCGCGAGCGTGGCTACTGCTGCGAGTCGGGTTGCAGGCACTGCCCGTACGGGTTCCGGCGCGATCAGCGCTCGGACGCGCCGGCCGACGTCTCGACCGACGACAACTCGGCCTGCTGAAGCTCGATCTTCTCGTCGGCGGTCAGCACGTTCTCGAGATCGATCAGCAGGTACACCTCGTCGCCGTGCGGGATCACCGCGATCAGCAGCTCGCCGCGGATGCCGCGTACGAGCGGCGGGGGCGGCAGGAGGGCGTCCGATGAAACGTTCACGATCCGCCGCACCTCATCGACCTTCAGGCCGATCGTCCCCGCCGACGAGTGCGTGATCAGCACCAGCGGCTCCCCGGCGCGCTCCTTCGCCCGCGGATAGAGCCGGTCGCGGAGGTCGATGATCGGGATGACTTCATTGCGCAGCACGATGATGCCTTCGACGAACGAAGGCGCGGTGGGGACGGAAGTGGATCCGCTGTAAGGAATGATCTGGCGCACCGCCATGATGTCGAGCACGAATGTCTCCGGCCCTACCCGGAACGTGATCAACCGCAGATCGCTCACGCGCGCACCCGGAACTTGCGCACCTCTTCGTCGAGGCTGCGGATCGCGTCATTCAGCAGGCTGACGGAGTCGATCATCTCCGCGGCGGAGCTCCGGTTGTTGTCGGCGATGGCGCGCACCTGCTCCATCGTCGCCACGATCCGTTCGCTCTCCTGCGACTGGCTCGCGGCGACTTGGAAGATCTCGTGGATCATGTCGATCATCCGCTCGGCGGCGGCGGAGATCATGCCGCTGCCGGTGCGCTGTTCGATCATCGCCTGGCGCACGTACTTCGTGACCTCGCGCATCGACTCGACCGCTTTCATGATGTGGTCCGAGCCCTGCGCCTGCTGCCGCGTCGCGGAATTGATCTGCCCCGCCATCGACTGCAGCCGGTCGACCGCGCGCGTAACGTTCTCGCTGCCCGCCGTCTGCTCGCGCGTGGCGCTGGCGATCTCTTTCCCCATCTCGGACGACTTCGACGCCGACTCGAGAATGTTGTTCAGCGCGCGTCCCGCCTCGTGCGAGAGCGACACGCCGTCTTCGACGAGGCGCGAGCCGGCCGCCATCGCCTGGAGCGCGTTCGAGACTTCGTCCTGCACTGCGCGGATGAGGTTCGCGATGTCGCGCGTCGACGATGCGGTGCGCTCCGACAGCTCGCGGATCTCCGCCGCGACGACCGAGAAGCCCTTGCCGTACTCGCCCGCTTGCGCCGCGAGAATCGCGGCGTTCAGCGCGAGGAGGTTCGTCTGCTCCGCGACGTCTTCGATGACGTTGAGGATCTTGCCGATCGCGATCGAGCGTTCGCCGAGGCGCGCGACGACCGTGTTCGCCTCGACGACCGACTTGCGGATCTGCTCCATCCCGTCGATCGTCTCGCGCACCGCCTTCATCCCGCTCTCCGCCGCCTCGGCCACCGCGTTCGAGAGGTTCGCGGAGCGCGCCGCGTTCCCTTCCACCTGCCCGATCGACGCCGACATCTGCACCATCGACGAGGAGGTGTCGGTCACGAAGTTCGTCAGGTAGACGACGTTCTGGTCGACCTCGGAGATCGACGAGACCATCTGCGACGTCGCCGACGCCGTCTCCTCGACCGAGCTCCAGAGCGTGTCGGTGTGGCGGCTGACCTCCTCCATCGACGCCACCATCTCCAGCATCGACGACGACGTCTCTTCCGACGACGCGGAGAGCGCCTCGACGTTGTCGGTGATCTTCCGGACGCCGCCGTTGAGGTGGTCGATCGAGGAGTACATGTCGCCGATGATGGAGCGCTGCTCGTCGACGCGTTCCATGACGGTGCGCGAGCGCCCGCTGACCGATTCGACGACCGTCTTGAGCTTCTGCTGCGCGGCCGCAAGGCTCTTGACGGTGCGCTCCAGGTTCGCCGCCATGACGTTGAATGACTGCCCGAGCGATCCGATCTCGTCTTCGGTCGTCACCGCCGTCCGGTGCGTCAGATCCCCCTGCGCGATCCGCTGCGCGGAGTCCGACAGGACGAGGATCGGCTTCACGAGCGAGCTCGAGGCGAGCACCGCGAGTGCGACCGCGACGACGATCGCGATGATCATCACGAGGACGTTCGTCGTCCACATCGCGCTCGTCACTTCGTCGGCGCGCCGGTCGTTGACGAGGAGCCGGAACCATCCGCGAGGATGCGCCGAGTCCGCCGCTCCTTCGAAGAAGGGAACGATGAAGAGGTGGAGGCGGAGATTGTTGCTCTGATTGTTGACCGTGAGATCGATCTGCTGCCGTTTCGGGCCGAGCGGCATCGACGTCACGTTCGAGGGCGGCTGCGTCCCGCTGTGCGCCATCACGCGGCCGTCGGCGGCGACGAAGTCGACGTACTGCACCGACGGGTTCTTCGACAGGTCATCCGTGATCTTCTGCAGGTAGCTGTCGAGCGCCGCGCTGACGTACGAGCCGCCGGTCGACTGCACCGTGTCGGCGATCGCCCCCGCCTGCTCCAGCGTCAGCGATCGGATCGTGCCGCGCAGGCGGTAGTGATCGATGCCGACGATGATGATCGCGGAGATGAACGTCAACAGCGCGAACGCGACGACGAACTTAGCCCGAATCCCGAAGCGCGTCTCGACCAGTTTTTCCGAAGTCATAGGACCGCGGGGAGTGTAGCTCACCGAGTTGCAGAGATGCAGAGCGACGAAGTGGCAGAGGACAACTCTGAATCTATGCCACTCTGCCTCTCTGCCGCTATCATCACCGCACATGCTCCTGATTCGTTGTCCAAAGTGCGGCCAGGCGTATGACGTCCCGGGCGCGGTGGCGGTCCATCTTCCGAATTCGATCGCCACGTGCCATTGCGGCGAATGGCTCGCCGGGAGCAAGGCGGCGGTGCTGGCGCGGATGCTCGATCCAAGCAAGATTCGCGAGATCGACCTGCAGCCGTACCGCGTCTCGGACAAAGGGCAGCCGGAGCCGGCCGCCTCTCCCGCGCCGGCGGAACCCGCCAGGCCGCGCTCGATCCGGATCACGGCGCGCGGCGGCGCCGAGTCGGTGGCGCGCGTCTTCACGATCCACCAGCACCCTCTCTGGATCGGCCGCCGCGGCTCGCACGTGGAGCTCGCGGAGGCCGAGCTCGACCTCCGACATTGTTCTATTTTTCTGCGAGGCGACGAGCTGGTCGTGCGAGACGCCGGTTCTCATCTCGGCACGTTTCTCGACGGCGCGAAAGTCGAGGAGGCGGTCATCGGCGACGGCGTGCACGTGCTGCGCGTCGGTGCGGCGCTCGTCTCGATCGAGCCGACCAGCGAGAGCGGCGTTCCGGTCGAGCCGATCTCGCTCGATTCGCTTCCGGTCACCGGCGAGCACGAGATCTTCGAGACGATCACGGCGCGCGAGCTCGCCGAGCAGGAGGCGAAACGCACGGTCCTCGTCTGCATCGACGGCGCGCTGAAAGGGCAGGAGTTCGAGCTCCCGCCGACCGGCCTCGTCGTCGGCCGCGAAGGCCACGTCCGTGTTCCCGACGAGTACCTCTCCCGTCGCCACTTCGAAGTCGTGAAGGACGTGGAGGGGATCGTCCGCGTCCGCGACCTCGGCAGCCGCAATGGCACGTTCCTCAACACGATGCCGGCGCGCGATACGAAGGTGCACCCCGGCGACGTCATCCAGGCCGGCGTGAACCGCTTCCGGATCGAGCAGCGCGCGATGTAAAGCGGTGGGCGGGTAGTCGGGTGGGCAGGTAGTCGGAGCAGTGACCACCTGCCTACCCGACTACCTGCCTACCCGATTCCCAAATCGCGCGTTGTGCGAAAACTTGGGACTCCGTATACTTCGCCGCCAAATCCCCCGGAGGTCCAATCAATGAGTACCGTCGAAACCGCGACAGCGCGCATCATTGCGCCGCTCTCGGCCTTGCTCCAGAAGCCGCTCGCCCTGGTTGACGGCCAGTCGCCGGAGGCCAGCCATTCGTTCGCGATCCGCTT
>DASYSN010000612.1:0-3609 GCA_036003305.1 Thermoanaerobaculia bacterium | reverse complement strand
CTAGAGCCGCACTTGCCGCACGTCTTCCATCGCCCGCAGCGTCCGGAGCGCGTGGAGCATGTCCGGGTTCAACGGAGAGTCGACGGTGATGACGGCTAGGGCGAGGCCCTGGGCGGCGTTGCGGGCGAGGTTGTACTCGGCGATGTTGATCTCGAAGTCGCCGAGGAGGGTGCCGACCTTGCCGACGACGCCGGGAACGTCTTTGTTGATCGCGTAGAGCAGATTGCCTTCCGGGGTGAATTCGACACGGAAATTGTTCACGGAAACGATGCGCTGATTCTTTTCGTGGAAAACGGTGCCCGAAACGCACACCTCTTCTTTTTCGGTCGAGGCGCGGAAGGTGATCAGGTTGGAGTAGTCGCGCGGGACGGGATGCGTCGTCGTGGAGATCGCGATGCCGCGCTGTTCGGCACTCTGCTCGGCGTTCACGTAGTTGATGTTCGAGAGATGTGGGGTCAGGAGGCCTTTCAGGCTCGCCACGGAAAGGATCTTCTGGAGGTGGTCTTCGATGCCCCACAGCTCGACGGCGGCACGCGTCACCGGGCCGTTGACGATCTGCGCCGCGAAGAGGCCGAGCTTCTCGGCGAGGCGGATGAGCGGCGCGGCGTCGGCGTCCGCGAGCCCTTCGAACGGGAGGTTCACGGCGCTGACGAAGATCGAGCCGCGGAGCGCCTCGATCACCATCTCGCTCGTCTGCACGGCGACGCGGTCCTGCGCCTCGATGGTGTTCGCGCCGATGTGCGGCGAGAGGATGATGTTCTTCGCGTTCAGCAGCGGGTGGTCTTTTCCCGGCGGCTCGTTCGAGTAAACGTCGATCGCCGCGCCGGAGACTTTGCCGCTGTTGAGCGCATCGGCGAGCGCCCCTTCCTCGTAGATGCCGCCGCGCGCGATGTTGAGGACCATGACGCCGTCTTTCATCTTCGCGAATTCGGGGGCCTTGATCATGCCGCGCGTCTCATCGGTCAGCGGCGTGTGGACGGTGATGACGTCCGCCTGCGCCAGGAGCTGATCGAGCGTGACCTTCTCCGCTGCGACGCGCTCGAAGACGGCGTCGCTGATGTACGGGTCGTAGGCGATGACGCGCATGCCGAACGCTTTCGCGCGGATCGTGAGGCGCGTGCCGATCCGGCCGAGACCGATGATGCCGAGGGTCTTGCCGTTCAGCTCGACGCCCATGAATTTCGAACGCACCCACTCGCCGCGCTTCACGCTCGCATGCGCCTCGGGGATGTTGCGGCAGAGCGCCAGCATCATCGCCATGGTGTGCTCGGTCGCCGACATGATGTTGGCGGTCGGCGCATTGATGACGAGGATGCCGCGCGCCGTGCAGGCATCGACGTCGACGTTGTCGAGTCCCACGCCGGCCCGCCCGATGATCCGCAGCCGGTTGCCGGCGTTCACCAGCTCCTCGGTCACCGCCGTTCCGCTGCGCGTGATCAGCGCGTCGCTCTGCGCCACTTCGCGCAACAACTCTTCGCCCTTGAGGCCGGGGCGGTAATCGAGATCGATGTCTTTGGCCGCGCGAAGGATCGCGAGGCCGGAGTCGGCGATCGAATCGGTGACGAGGACGCGGTGGTTCGTCATGCCTTGGCGATTTCCTCCAGGACGTCGAGCATTGCGTTGAGGTCGTCGAGCGAGATGTCGCCCATGTGGCCGATGCGGAACGTGCGGTCCTTCCATTCGCCGTAGCCGCCGCCGAGGGTGTAGCCGCGCTTTTTCATCTCGGCGCGGAGCGCGTCGGGCGCCTTCACCGGCTCGAGCGCGCTGACGGTCGGCGAGGCGTGCCCTCGGTCGCCGGCGAGCTTCGCGTAGCGCGACGTCCGCTCGATGGTGGTGTCGCGCATCTTGCGGTGGCGCTCGAAGCGGTTCTCGAGACCTTCGGCGCGGAGGATGTTGTCGAGCTGTTTGGCGAGCGCGAAGAAATGCGGGATCGACGGAGTCGACGGAACGCTGTCGTCGTCGGCCTTCTGTTTGTAGTTGACGAAGTCGAAGTAGAGCCCGCGGTACGGATGTTTCTTCGAGGCTTCGATCGCACGTGCTGAGGTGGCGAGCACGGTGATGCCGGGCGGCAGCGCGACCCCTTTCTGGACGCTGGCGAAGCAGACATCGAGGCCCCACGCATCGAAGCGGAGCGGGATGCCGGCGAGGGACGAGACGGCGTCGACGAGGACGAGCGTGTCGGGCGACTCTTCGTGCACGACGCGCGCGAGCGCCTCGATGTCGTTGGTGACGCCGGTCGAGGTCTCGTTGTGCGTCAGCGTCACGGCGTCGTAGTGCACGCGCCGGCCGCGCAGGTGATCGGCGAGCTCCTCCGGATCGACGGCATGTCCCCATCCGGCGTCGAGGCGGTCGACTTCATAGCCGAGCGACTGCGCCATCGCGAACCACCGCTCGGAGAACGCGCCGCAGGTCGTCACGAGCACGCGCCGGGTGACGCAGTTCTCCAGCGCTGCTTGCATGACGCCGGTGCCCGAGGCGGTGATGACGAGCGCGTCGGCGGCGGTTTCGAAGAGCGTCTTCAGGTCGCGGCGGATGCCGCCGAACAGCTCGCGGAACTCCGCCGAGCGGTGGCCGATCATCGGGCGCGTCATCTCCTGCAGGATCGAGGGACGGACCCACGTCGGGCCGGGGATGAAGAACTTGCACTCGCTCATGTGAGGGCCTTCAGAACGTCGTCAAAGCTCATCGCGAAGACCGCGGCATTCTCCTTCACCTTCGGGCGCACGTGAACTCCTCCGAAGCCGATGAAGAGATCGACGGCCGGCTTCGCTTCGAGGTCGCTGGCGCCGTCGCCGACAAACGCGGCCTTTCCATGCGTCCGCGCTCGCACATCGCGGACCACCAGCTCTTTTCCGCCGCTCCGCGTGAGGAACGAGCGGCGATCGAAGTCTTCGTAGTCACCGGACGCATTGAATCGGAGCGCGACCGCATGCACCGCGCGCTCGGGCACGCCGAGGTGTGACGCGAGCGGGTGAATCGCTTGGGCGATTCCGGCTGTGACGAGGTGGATCTGCACGCCAACGTTGCCCAGCGTCTCGATCGCTTCTTTCGCTCCGGGCACAATCGACGCGATGTAGCGCTCGCCAAGCGCCTCAACGTCGGCACGCGAGGGCCGAATGATCTCCAGCCGTTTCGCATACACGTCCTCGAGCGCAATCTCCCCATTCATCGCCCGCTCCGTCAGCAGCGCAATCTCCGGATTGCCCGCGCCGAGGACGTCGATCCCCTCGATCGTGACGAGCGTCGAGTCGACATCGAAGAAGACGAACCGGAACTTCATCGCCCCCTCGTGTGGCACAGGCTTCCAGCCTGTGCCCCCCCGCCCCGAGGCGCAGGCTGGAAGCCTGCGCTATACGAGGGACAAAATGCCGCCGCTCCGCGGCTCGCCTGTTTATCGGAGCTCTGTTCCCAAGGCTGACGCCTTGGGCTAACGATGTGCCGCCGCTCCGCGGCTTGAACGACTGCGAGTTCAAGGCGCGCTTCGCTAGGCGAATGCTCCTCAGTTCTCCCCCCGCCCCGGGGCGCAGGCTGGAAGCCTGCGCTACACGCGAAGTCAGCCGCGGAGCGGCGGAATCCCAGTAGCCCAACGCGTAAGCGTTGGGAACCAAG
>DASYSN010000611.1:0-4336 GCA_036003305.1 Thermoanaerobaculia bacterium | reverse complement strand
CCGAAGAGTTGGCGGTGGAGTGGTTGCTCGCCCCGCATGAAGATGCGGGCTCAAGACGATGAAACGTCCGATTCTCACGCCGCAGCAGCGCGCGATCCTTCTTTCGGTCTGCACCGCCGTGTACGGCATCGCCGTCGCGTTCTCGACCTACCAGCACTGGCTCAAACCAGCCCCGCCGGACCAGCTGCCCGGCTACATGACGAGCGAAAAGCTCAACGCGAACGCGTCGTTCCGCTTCTATTTCACGCTCGTCATCCTTCCGATTCTCGCGACGCTGCTGTTTCGACCGGTCGTCGAACGGCTGACGCGGCCCGACACCCGCGCCTGGGCCCGCAACGCATTCGGCTGGGCGCTGCTCACCGCGCCGTGGTACGTCAGCGTGGCGCGGGGGGACGTCCTCTGGACCGCCCTGCCGGGTCTGATCGCGGCGATCCTCTTCACACTTCTCCGCCGCGTCGACATCGACTTCAGCCGCCGCGACACGATCCTGCTCCCAACGTTCATCGCAGTGCTCCTCGGCATCATCGACATGACGAACCTGCCGGTGGAGCGGGCGATGCCGATCGCCGCCGGCATCGTGATGCTGGTCCGCATCGCGATCGTCTTCGTCCGCCGCGCGGACGGTATCCCTCCCTCCCTCGCGTTCGCCGCGGCGCCTGTCGGGCTCGCGCTGCAGACGCACTTCTTCGCGCGCGACCAGCGCTACGCCGGATGGCCGGCTATCGCCATCGCGGTCCTCACGCCGTTCGCGATGCGCGCGTTCGTCCGCAACCGTTCGGACATCCGGCGCCGGATCCGCCTCGCAGTCGTCTTCGCGATCTTCCCGATCGCCGCGTACTCGTACGTCAGCGCCGTCAGCCTCTACACGGCGGAACACTTCCAGCGCGTCGATCTCTTTGAAGACAGCCATCACCTCGCGCCCGGTTGGGAGATCTTCCACGGCGCGCGCCCCTACAAAGATGTCGTCCCGATGCACGGCCTGCTCGACGACGGCCTGATCGACGCCGCCATCATGCGGTTCAGCAAGCCGAACGTCGGCGCGGTGATGAAGATCCGCGGCACGATCGCCACGCTCATGGGACCCGCGCTCTACTTCCTCGGCTTCGCCGCGACCGGGTCGCCCGAGGCGGGCATGCTCGCGTTCTTTGCGACGGTGATGATGGGCTACAGCGTCGGCGGCCTACGCTTCGTGCCGTCGCTCGTCGTGCTCGCACTCGTCGCGGGGGCATTACGCCGGCGGAACGCGCGGCTCCTCGCCTGGGCGGGAGGGCTGTGCGTCATCGCGGGACTCACCGGTCTCGACATGGGCTTCTACAGCGGACTCGTGACGCTCGCCGGCATCCTGCGTTTCCCCGATCGGAAACGCGCGTTCAAGCTGACGTCGATCGGTGTCGCGATCGTCTTCGGCGTCGCGCTCATCGGAATGTTGATCGGCGGCTTCCTCGTCGACTTCTTCCGCGTCAGCCTCTTCGAGATCGCGAACCTCGGGCCGGTCTACACGCTGCGTCCCATGGAGGGCGGACCTCCGCAATCACTCGACCGGCAGTTCCCCGAGATCCTCACCGCCGTCTTCGATCAGCGCGGCATGATGTACCTCGGGTGGGTCGCCGCAATGGTGATCTTCGCGGTGATGCTGAGGCGACGCGGCACCCGCCGCGCCGAGCCGCTGTTCGCCATGTCCGTCTTCATCCTGGCGACCGGCATCTCCTACGCCGAGCGGCAACACATCTACTACCACTTCATCCTTCCGGCGTTCATCGCCACGGCGGCGTACGTGTTGTTCCGGCGCCGCAGCACAGTCGCGCGCGTCAGCGGAGTGGCGCTCGTCGCGACGCTCGTCGTCCTGACGAACTTCACCATCCACTTCGCGATCGACACATACCTGCGCCGCACGCACGGCATCACCGATCCGTTCTGGCATGAGGTCGGGCTGCCCGCCGGCCGCCTCGCGCTGTACCACCAGAACGACATCGAGTTCATCGACACGGTCCACCGTTGGACGGAGAGCCACCTCGGCCCCGGCGACACGTTCTACGACTTCACCGATCACGCGATCCTCTACATGCTCCTGAACCGCCGCATGCCGGTGCGCCAGGTCGAGGTCGCGACGTGCGAGAAACCCGAACTGCAGCGCGAGGTCATCGGGCGCATCAACAACCCGCATGTGAAGGCGGTGCTCGTCTCATCGCAACAGAACTCCGGCGTCGACCTCGTCCCGAACTGGAAGCGCGCACCGCTCATCTGGCAGTACATTCAGGACAACTTCGAGCCCGATATGACCGAAGGCAGAGTGACGATCTGGAGGCGGAAGTGATCCTCGGGCGGTTCGCCGCGTTCATCTCGGAACGGCATCCGTTCGCGGTCCGGCCGGCGGTGATGGCTCTCGACATGGCGATGGCCGGCCGCGATGTCGACGAGCGCGACGCGCACTCGATCGACGCGCTGCGCGAGCCGTTTCGCCGCGCGCTGCTCCAGACGCTGGCGGACGTCCTCACACCGGACGCCTCGGCATCGGAGAAACTCACCGACGTCCCGGAAACGACACCCGGCATCTCGGTGCGCGAACGCCTGCAGCAGGCGGTCGTCGAGGTGGTCGCGGCATGCGATGGCTTTCTGCGCCGCGAAGCGATCGCCGCATCGCTGACCGCCGACGAGAAGCGCGAAATCCTCCGCGGAATGATCCTGACTCGCGCGACGGACAACCGCCTCAAACAGTTCTTCACCGGCGGCGAGGTCCGCTACGGCAACGCCTCGTTCCAGGGCAAAGGCTTTCGCTCCCTCGGGCAGGAAGCGATCTACGCGGCAGCGATCCGTCTCCGCCGCGGCGAGAACGGCGACGTCATCTCGCCGATGATCCGCGACCTCGGCGCGGTCATCGCGATGCACAACACACCCGAGACGATCCGCATGGTGCTCAACGCGCAGATGGGGAAAGCGGGTCCGCCGATGAACGGGAAGGACCTTCACGTCGGCGACTTCGCGCACGGCATCGTCCCGGCGATGGCGCCCCTCGGCAGTCCCGCGCTCACGATGACCGGAATGGCGATGGCGTTCGCGCTGCGCCACGAGGACCGCGTCGCGGTCACGTTCGTCGGCGAGGGCGCGACGTCGCTCGGCGAATGGCACGAGGCGATCAACACCGCCGGCGCGCGCAAGCTCCCGGTCATCTTCTGCGTCCAGAACAATCAGACGGCGCTCTCGACGCCGGTGCATGAACAGTCGGCCGTCCGCGTCTTCGCGGAGAAAGGCGCCGGCTACGGCATCCCCGCGATCACCATCGACGGGACCGATCCCGACGCAGTCGCGGCCGCATTCGCCTGGGCGGCCGAGCGAGCGCGCGGCGGCTTCGGCCCGACGCTCATCGAGCTCGTCGCGATGCGGATGTGCGGTCATGCGCATCACGACGACATGCTCTACCTCGGCAAAGAGCCGCCGATCTCATGGACCTACCCGCCGCTCTCCGAAGGCGGCTACGCGAATCGCGAGCTGTACGACTTCTGGTGCCGCCGCGACCCGATCACGACCTACGCTGCAAAGCTCGGCGTTGAGCCGGACGAATTGGAACGTCTCCAACGCGAAGCGGAAGAACTCGTCGAACGCGAGGCGCGCGCGGTCATCGAGGCGCCATGGCCGGAAGCCTCGCTCGCGCGCGAGAACGTCATCTCATCTCCATCCGGCGACCGGCCACCGGCAACCGGCCACTCCGTCGAACCCGCTCCCCCATTCGATCCAAAAGGGAGAACCTTCCTCGACGCCGTCATGCTCGGCGTCGGCGACGCATTGCGCGCACATCCCGAGGCGTTCGTCTACGGCGAAGACGTCGGCGGCAAATACGGCAACGCCTTTCTGCTCCTCAAACCGCTCCTGAAAGAGTTCGGTGACCGCATCATCAACTCGACGCTGTCCGAGGCCGCCACGATCGGCGTCTGCATCGGCGCGTCGCTCGCCGGCATGCGGCCGATCGGCGAGATGCAGTTCAACGACTTCGTCGCCACGGGGTTCAACCAACTCGTCAACAGCGCGGCGAAGACCCGGTATCGCTGGGGAGGCGCACCGCACTTCGTTCTGCGGATGCCGTGGGGCGGGTTGCGCCATGCCGGCCCTTACCACTCGCAGAACACTGAAGCGTGGTTTTACCGGACGCCGGGACTCGTGATCGTCGCGCCGTCGACGCCGCACGACGCGCGCGCGCTGGTGGCCTCGTGCGTCGCCGCCGACGACCCCGTCCTCTACTACGAGCACATTACGCTCTACCGCGACCCGCGCATCAAACAGCTCCTCGGCGACGAGGCACCCGAGCCGATTCCGATCGGCCGCGCGGCGCTCCGGCGTCTGG
>DASYSN010000610.1:0-4211 GCA_036003305.1 Thermoanaerobaculia bacterium | reverse complement strand
TCAAGGCGGCTGCGGCGGTGGAGGCCTTGACAGCCCACCGCTTCCGCCGCATGCGGTTCCTCGATTGAATGGAGTAGGTCGTCCGCCCTACATCCCTATCTGGCTTTCCATTCTCTTACCACTCGATTTACGGATGCCCCTCTTTTTTTAACCGAGTGGAGTTCAGGGATGTCTTATCGCCTGATCCCGCTTCGGGCGTCAGGAGCTCGTGTTCACAAACTCGAGCCGATCCAAAGCGATGGTAGCGAGTTCGCAGTCCTCGACACGGACGGCGATGGTTACCCCGAGATTGGCGTGTGGCAATATCACGATTTCGGAGAGCATCTTCCGGTAGCCACGGCGCCGATGGATCTCGTCATCTATAAGTGGAACGGCACGACGTTTGTTGTAAAGCGCCGGATCAGGCGCGTTGACCTCAGCAAGTGGTTATCGCACCGACGTTAGGGATGAACGGGTGCGAGAGATTGAGCAGGTCGCCCTGAGTCCGAATCGCCCCAGGGTCGCTGCTTTCGGACGCTCATCTCGAGGCGTGTCGTGACCGGCGCACCGTACGCCACCGCGTTTCTCGCATCGCGCCGACACGGCGTCGTTCTCCGGATCCGAGGAGCATAGAAATCAATCCGCAACGCGATGTTTCCGTCTCGCCGTAACCAATAGAGCAGACTCAACTTAGTGCTTGACATCGAGTCGAAGAGGTGTACTCTATTTTTAAGAGTTTCGATGACCATGACGTCGTGATCTTCGAAACTCTGCGGCCACGGATTCGGTCGAAAGTCGCGGGAACGCGCAAGTGCGCCGAATCTTTGCGGGGATGGAGCCGTGCTCTCCCCGCCGCGAGACGCCCGAGGTGTACATCTCGGGACAAAACATCAACCTGGAGAAGGCGGCGCGTTGCTGTCCGATCCAGCCGGTGTGGCCGCCTCGCACTCATGCATGAGTCCTGGATGACCCCTCCGGCCTAACTTTGAGAGTCAGAAAGCCGAGGAAAAATCATGCAACCCATCAACACCAACAGCCCAACGATGAACCCAACGACGCCCGCAGCGGATGCGCCGCAGCCGGCAACCAACCTGACGCCGGAGACGGTGGTCGAGCAGCTTCGCGCGATTCGGTTGCAGATGGGAGACGTCACGCCCATCACGCCGAAGCAGCGTCGCGCGCTTCGCTACCTCGTCTCCACGCCGCCCAACGTCGTCGAGTCGACCATCAACATGATGGACTTCTCGTCGCCGGTGCAGCAGGCGCTCGGGCAACCGTCGTCCAACGTTCGTGATCTGCAGCAAACGACGTCTCGCTGGAGCGCCGTCGAGGACGAGCTCAACTCGCTCTTTGAGGCGGTATCCGGCGCGAATTTCGTCCGCCGCCACCAGCTCGCGCTGATCACCGCTCAGGCGTACTCGATCGGCACGCAGCTGACGCGCGACCCGGCGAACGCCGACTTGCTGCCCCACGTTCGGGAGATCAAGCGACTGCGGGCAATCGCGACGCGCCGTGCGAAGCCTTCGCCGGCGCAGCCGTCTCCGCAGCAGTCGCCGTCTTCGACGACGGAGCCACAGCAGGGTCCGAGTAAACCGATGTCGTGATGTGAAGGGTGTGGACCGGGCGCGCCGTTTTGGCGCGCCCGGTCATTACGCCCGTCGAAGGAGATGCGATGACGCAGACACCGATGACACCACAGCCAGTCACGCGAGAGCAGGCGGTTGCGATCGCGGAGCTCATCAGAGAGCAGTGCGACGCGGTCTGGGCGGAGCTCACCGCGATGCGGCAGCCCGACCCGCAGGTCCTCAAAGGGTTCCGCAACCCGTCACACTCCCGCCGGAGCGCCGAGCGCTTACGCTCGGGAGAGTTCCGACCGAAGTCGTTGACCGGTCCGGTCGAGGATCTCGCGCGAGAGTACGAATATGCGGCCGAATACGCCGAGAAGATCCGCGACGTTCGCCGTCTCGCGAAGACGCACAAGAAAGTGCAGTCGCACATCGCGAACAAGACGTTCGCCGATGTCCGCCAGGTCTTTCATCGGATGAAAGAGTGGTTGCGCGACCCGAACCTCGACGAGATCACCGCCGAGAACATTCTCGCGCTCCACCGCGAACGCCGGCGC
The DNA here is from genome assembly GCA_036003305.1 of Thermoanaerobaculia bacterium. Lineage (GTDB taxonomy): Bacteria > Acidobacteriota > Thermoanaerobaculia > Gp7-AA8 > Gp7-AA8 > DASXHZ01. The sequence goes on along the minus strand of DASYSN010000610.1, from coordinate 2,110 downwards.
GACCTCGGCCGCCCGAAGAAGAAAGGGCCGAAGATCGGAGAGGGCGGAGTGCTGGTCGCCAGCGGCGCTGCGGCACCAAATCGGTAAGAAGACCTTCAGTCGTTTCAACGCACGTGCGTCAGCCAGCCCTGCGTGTCCGGCGCGGCGCCGCGGGCGATGTCGAGATAGCGTCGCTGGATGGCTTCCGTCACGGGACCGCGCTTGCCGCTGCCGATGCGGATGCGGTCGACGCTCCGCACCGGCGTCACTTCGGACGCCGTTCCGGTGAGAAAGATCTCGTCGGCGGAGTAGAGCGACTCCCGCGCGATCTCCTGTTCGCGGACGCGGATTCCGAGATCGTCCGCGATCGTCAGCACGCTGTCGCGCGTGATGCCGAGGAGCAGCGTGCCGTTCGAGGGCGGCGTGTAGAGGACGGCGCGCGAAACGACGAAGACGTTCTGCCCCGACCCCTCGCTCAGGCGGCCGTCCGGCCCCAGCGCGATCGCCTCGGCGAACCCGTTGGCCAGCGCCTCCATCTTGATCAGCTGTCCGCTGAGGTAATTGCCCGCCATCTTCGCCATGGCGGGGATGGTGTTCGGCGCCATGCGGTTCCAGCTCGAAACGCACGCGTCGACACCCGCTTCGAGCGCGCCTTCGCCGAGGTAGACGCCCCACTCCCAACACGGGAGATAGACTTCGACCGGGCTGTCGAACGGCACCATCCCGGCGGCGCCGAATCCGCGGATCACCATCGGGCGGATGTAGCAGGCGTCGAGGCCGTTCTTCGCGACCAGCTCGCGGCAGGCAAAGCTAAGCTCGTCGAGTGCGTATGGGACATCCATGTGGTAAATGCGGCAGGAGTTGATCAGGCGCTGCAGATGAGCATCGAGCCGAAAGATCGCGGGACCGCGCGGGGTGCTGTAGCAGCGGACGCCCTCGAACGCCGAGGAGCCGAACTGCATCGAATGAGTAAGAACGTGGACGTGCGCGTCGGCCCAGGCGACAAAGTCGCCGTCGCGCCAGATCCACTTGGTGGGAGTGAGTTTCGCCAAGACCGATGATTTTCTCCCGGAACGGGAGTCAAAGAGAGAAAAAGAAGAAGGAGAGACCAACATGCCCAACAACACCGTCCGCCTTCACCGCGTCCTCCGCACCAAGCCCGAGAAGATGTACCGCGCCTTTCTCGACGCCGACGCCATGGCCAAGTGGCTTCCGCCGAACGGCTTCACCGGAAAGGTCCACGAACTCGACGCGCGGGTCGGCGGGCGTTATCGGATGTCGTTCACGAACTTCAGCACCGGCTCCGGACATTCATTCGGCGGCGAGTACCTCGAGCTCGTGCCGAACGAGCGCATCCGCCACACCGACGAATTCGACGATCCCAACCTGCCGGGGAAGATGGTCACGACCATCACCCTGAAGCCAGTCATGGTCGGCACCGAGATCACGATCGTGCAGGAAGGGATTCCCGAAGCGATCCCCGCCGAAGCCTGCTACCTCGGATGGCAGGAATCGCTCACGCTACTCGCGCAGCTCGTGGAACCGGAGATCCCGGGGTAATACCAACCCTGTCATCCTGAGCCGGCGTAGCGCGGCGAAGGACCCGTAGCTGGAACGAGCAATCAGTTTCAGCAACGGGTCCTTCGCCGTCTACGCGGCTCAGGATGACGGACTACTCGTGCTTCCGCGGCTCCGCGTTCTTCACGTACTTGTCGAACCAGCGCAGCTCCTCGTAGGCGAGCTGCTCGTTCGACTCCATCGACGAATACCAGTGCGGCTCGTGAGGCAGCATGACGAGGCGGGTCACGCCGCCGTTGCCTCGGATCGCCTCGTACAGCAGCTCGGACTGCAGCGGCGTCGTGCCGGGGTTCGCGTCATCGGCGCCGTGCACGATGAGCAGCGGAGCGTGCATTTTGTTGGCGTAGAAGTACGGCGAGACCTTGAGGTACGTGTCCTGCGCGTTCCACACCGAGCGGCGCTCGTTCTGGAACCCGAACGGCGTCAGCGTCTTGTTGTACGCGCCGCTCGTCGCGACGCCGGCGCGGAACAGGTCCGTGTGCGCGACGAGATTCGCGGTCATCATCGCGCCGTGACTGTGGCCCGTCACGCCGATGCGGTCGCGGTCGACGAC
>DASYSN010000609.1:0-2492 GCA_036003305.1 Thermoanaerobaculia bacterium | reverse complement strand
AGCCCCTGATGCGCGGCGTGCCGTTCCGCGATCGTCTCGTCGTCCGGGAGCCCTTCGATGACGCGATCGAGCTTACCCGCCTTCTCGAGGGTGCGCATGAAGCGCGCCTGCTCGTCGAGCACCGACTCGCCGAGGGAGCTGGTGATCGAGATCGCCTGCGTCTGCTCGTAGTTGTCGCGCAGCACGAGATGCGCGACGTCGTCCGTCATCTCGGCGAGGAACTTGTTCCGCGCCTCAATACCCGCCATCTCGCCGCGTGCGATCGCGTCGTACAGCAGGATCTTGATGTTGACTTCGTGGTCAGACGTGTCGACGCCGGCGGAGTTGTCGATGGCGTCGGTATTGAGTTTTCCGCCGTTCTGCGCGTACTCGATGCGCGCACGTTGGGTGAAGCCGAGGTTCGCACCTTCGCCGACGACCTTCACGCGCAGCTCGTTGGCATTCACGCGCAGCGGATCGTTGGCGCGGTCCCGCGCCGCGGCGTGGTCTTCGTAGCTCGCCTTGACGTACGTGCCGATGCCGCCGAGCCACAGCAGGTCGGCGCGCGCGCGGAGGATCGCCTTGATCACGTCAGCCGGCGGAAGGGTCCGCGCCGGCAGCTCGAGCATCTGCTGCACTTCCTCGGACACGGTGATGGTTTTCGACCTCCGCTCGAAGACGCCGCCGCCCTGCGAGATCAGCTTCTCGTTGTAGCCGTTCCAGTTCAGCCGCTGGTCGAACATCCGCTGCCGCTCGGCGAGCGAGGCGACGGGGTTCGGCGTCGGGTCGAAGAAGATGTGCGAGTGGTTGAACGCCGCGAGAAGCTTGATGTGCGGCGAGAGGAGCATCGCGTTGCCGAAGACGTCGCCCGACATGTCGCCGACGCCGACGACGGTAAAGTCCTCGGACTGCGTGTCGCGTCCGAGCTCGCGGAAGTGGCGTTTGACCGCCTCCCATCCGCCGCGCGCCGTGATGCCCATCGCCTTGTGGTCGTATCCGGCGCTGCCGCCGGACGCGAACGCGTCGCCGAGCCAGAAGTCGTAATCGGCCGAGACGGAGTTCGCGATGTCGCTGAAGGTCGCGGTGCCTTTGTCGGCGGCGACGACGAGGTACGGATCGTCGCCGTCGCGGCGGACGACCTCGCGTGGCGGCAGCACTTCATCGCCACGCAGGTTGTCGGTGATGTCGAGCATCCCGCGCAGGAGCGTCTTGTACGCCTCGATCCCTTCCTGCTGGAACACGGCGCGATCGGCCGACGGGTTCTTCACGACGAACCCGCCCTTCGACCCGACCGGCACGATGACGACGTTCTTCACCATCTGCGCCTTCATGAGGCCGAGGATCTCGAAGCGGAAATCCTCGCGGCGGTCGGACCAGCGGATGCCGCCGCGTGCGACCTTGCCGCCGCGCAGGTGGATGCCTTCCATCGACGGCGAGTAGACGAAGATCTCGAACAATGGCCGCGGCAACGGAAGGTCGCGCACCGCGTGCGAGTCGAGCTTGAATGAAAGGTACGGCTTCCGCTCGCCTGCGGGGTCGCGCTGGAAGTAATTCGTCCGCAGCGTGGCGTCGATCAGGTTCACGTAGAGGCGAAGGATGCGGTCCTCATCGGGATTCGCGACCTTCTCGAGCGCGTCTTCGATCTGCGCGCGGATGCCGAGGGCCGCGGCGTGGCGTCCCATCCCGGCGGCGGTCGACGCCTTCGCGCCGCGCAGGGCGGTCGGCCCCATCGACGGATCGAAATTGATCTTGAAGAGATCGATCAGGAGTCGCGTGATCGTCGGGTTGTTCGCCAGCGTCTGCTGGACGTACGCCTCGGAGAGGTTGACGCCGATCTGCCGCAGGTACTTCGCGTACGCGCGGACGACGACGATCTCGTGCCATTCCAGCTCCGCGGTCAGCACGAGCCGATTGAACCCATCGTCCTCGGCCTGCCGCGTCCAGACGCGGATGAACGCGTCCTGGAACTTCTCTTTCACGGGGCGGAGGTCGTCCTGCATCCCTTCGGCGGAGAGCGAGAAGTCGCGGATGCGCACCGGCACGCTCGTGCCGAGGGGCTTCACCTCGTACGGGACCTCCGACTGCACCTTCAGCCCCATGTTCTCGAGGCGCGGCATGATCTCGGAGAGCGGCACCGGAGCGCCGGTGTGGATGATCTTGAAGTGGAACGCCCGCTGGTCGCCGCCCTGCGCGCGATGGCGATAGAGGTCGACTTCGAGCGTCGCCGTCCGCAGCACGCTCTCGACGTGCCGGATGTCGTGCACCGCGGCCTCGGCGGTGAAGCGCTCCGCGTACGCCATCGGGAACGCTTTGCCGTAGCGGTGATGCAGCTCGATTCCCGCTTCCTCGCCGTGCTCCTGGACGAGGACATCGAGCAGGCGATCGCTCCACGTGCGCGCGGCCTCGCCGAGGTGCGCCTCGACGCGCTTGACGTCGACCTCGGGGATCGCGCCCGGCGTGACGCGGACGACGAAGAGTCCGCGCGCGAGCGCCGATGACGTGATCGAGTCGTA
>DASYSN010000608.1:0-4320 GCA_036003305.1 Thermoanaerobaculia bacterium | reverse complement strand
CGATGAGCGCGTACAACCTGGTTCGAATGGCGCGGTTAGAACTCACGCCGACCTGATTGACACGGCCGCGGTGTCTCTCCTTTTCGGCTGCCGCGCGAAATCTCAGGAAAACGGAACCTCAAACAGGCGAGCAAGCGTCTTAAGTAAACGCCTTTCAACGAAATCGCGCTCTATCATCGATGCAGAACGGTCGATCTGCAGGAAACGCCAGTTCTTCAGCAGCCTGCTAAGGATGATTCTGCATTGCGGCGGTGGCGTAGTGAGGTGTCGGGTCTTCTTCAATCGGCCTGCCGGATCGCGGACGACATGACTCGGCGGTCGAGAGCCAATCTGCAGCGCCTGATCATCGCGCGCGAGCGTGTGCGCAGATCTCGCGAAGAATGTCTGCACACGTGTGCCGATGCCAAGGAGTCTTTCAAACGCCGTGCGTTCAGTCGTTTTTGGGACAGTGTGCAGCAGTCCAGCAGGGGCGCCGCGCAATTTAGGAAGAGCCTTGGTGAGCTAAAGGATGCACAGACGACATACTTTGAATTCATCAAGGGAACTCTGCATAACTTTCCGCTACGGCACGAAGGTGTGGAGCTCGATGGAGCGGTAGTTGCCGCGGTTGCTGGGGTCAGCGATTGCGTTCGAGCCGCCGAAAGCGACTTTGAGTTTGCCAGTATCCTCGAGCACAAGCGTACGCAGTCTGCTGTTTACGCGGGCTTCAGTCAGCTCGCTGCAGAAACTGCAAGTCTTCGCGACTCTCTTCACGACGACTTTTCTAATCTTCTGTTCGAAACGAGAGAGCAGGCAGATATGCAGCAAGAGTCACTCAAGAGATTGGAATGCATCGATAAACATGCTGCGGCAAGCGCCTACACATCTGAGCAAGTTTCGGCCGTGATCGAGAAATATCGACTATTGGCATAACTCCTGTGCGGCGCAGGCCTTCTAGGGTCCACCCTCTCGGAGCGCGGGCTGGAAAGCCCGCGCCACACGACGAGGGTTACGCCGCCATCCCGTTCCGATGGTCGCTGATGATCACTCCGTCGCGGACTTCCACGACACGGCCGGCGCGCTTTGCAAGCGCCGGGTCGTGCGTGATGATCACGACGGTGCGGCCTTGGTTCCAGAGGTCGGTGAAGAGGGACATGATGTCGCCGCCGGAGCTGGTGTCGAGGTTTCCGGTCGGTTCGTCGGCGAGGATGATGTCGGGGTTCATGGCGAGGGCGCGGGCGATGGCGACGCGCTGCATCTGGCCGCCGGAGAGCTCGGTCGGTTTGTGCTCGCCGCGTTCGCCGAGGCCGACTTTTTCGAGGAGCTCTTCGGCGCGGGCGCGGCGTTGCGCCGGCTTCATGCCGCCGAAGAGCATCGGGAGCTCGACGTTCTCGATCGACGTGATGTGCGGCAGGAGGTTGAAGTTCTGAAAGACGAATCCGACGCGGCGATTGCGGATCTCGGCGAGCTGGTCGCGCGTGACGCCGGCGACGTTCTCGCCCGCGAGCTGGTACTCGCCGGACGTCGGCGTGTCGAGGCAACCGAGGAGGTTCATGAGAGTCGATTTGCCGGAGCCGGACGGCCCGACGATCGCGACGAGCTCTCCCTCGTCGATCGAGAGGTCGATGCCCTTGAGCGCCTCCACCTTCACCTTCCCGGTGTCGTAGATCTTGCGAATCTGATTCATCGAGATGATGGCCATAGGGTTCCTATTCGTAGCGAAGTGTCGCCGCGGGATCGACAGACGCGGCGCGGCGCGCGGGGAAGTAGCCTGCGAGCAGCCCGATCGTGCCGAGGATCAGCGACGTCGCGATGCCGATCTGCGGCGAGAGCGTCGGGCGTCCGAGGAACGACATCACCTTGTTCTGCTCGATCGGGATGAAGCTCGTGAGCGAGACGAGGAGCGTCGCGATGATGATGCCCAGCGCCCCGCCGATGAGCGTGTAGAGCACGCCTTCGAGCACGAACGGCACGATGATCCAGCGCCGCTTGGCGCCGAGGGCCATCTTCACGCCGATCTCGCGCGTCCGTTCCTTGACGACGGCGTACATGATATTCGCCACGCCAACGCCGCCGATGATGAGCGTGAGGCTGCCGACGATGCCGAGGAACAGCTCGATGCCAAGGAGCATGTTGTGGAGCTGCTTCGCCGACTTGACCATGTCCCAGGTCCCAAGCGCGCGGTCGTCGGCCGGGTCGTACTGATACTTCGCGCCGAGGATCTCGTTCAGTTTCTTCAGCTCGGGCTTCATCTCTTCGGGGGTCTTCGTCTCGATGACGAGGTTGTTCAGGCGGTCGCGGCCGAACTGCGCGCGGAACGTGGAGATCGGGATGATGGCGTGATTGGCGTCGGGGCCGCCGTACATCGACATCTGCGTCTTGTGCTTCATGACGCCGATGACGGTGTAGGGCGCGTTGTTCACCATGAGCGTCTTCCCGACCGGATCTTCGTCGCCGAAGATGTTCTTCGCCATCTCGTCGCCGAGGAAGATGACGCGGCGGCGCTGCTCGTCATCGAGCGGCGTGATGAAGCGGCCGCCCATCTGCGGGAAGTGGACACGCGCTTCGCCGTACTGCGGGTTCGTGCCGATGATCCGCCCGTTGACGGTCTTGCGGCCGTACACGACGTTGGTGCGGTACGAGACGACCTCGCCGAAGACGGCGGCGAGCTCCGGCATGCGCTGCTGGAGCATCTCGACGTCGTCGATGCGGACGCGGACGGAGCGGCCGGGCGGCATTCCTTTGTACGGTTTCTGCGTCTCGCCGGGCCACATGACGGCGAGATTCGATCCTGTTGAACGGCGGTTCTTCTCGAGCTGCCGTTTCATCCCTTCGCCGAACGCCAGGAGCAGCAGGATCGCGACCGTCCCCCACGCGATCGCCGCGATCGTGAGGTACGCGCGCTTCCGCTGCAGCCGCGAGGAGGTCGCGAAGAGGCTGAAGATGACGTGGAGGTCGGTGTTCATAGTTTCATTGCGACGACGGGGTCGAGGCGCGCGGCGTCGCGGGCGGGGAAGTAGCCGGCGACGAGGCCGACGGCGCCGAGGGCGGCGGCGGTGAGGGCGGCGACGAGCGGCGAGACTTCCGGCTTGCCGACGTATTCATAGAGCGACGCGGGGAAGACGGCGCAGATGCTGAGCGAGATCGCGAATCCGATCGCGCCGCCGATGAGCGTCACGAAAAGCGTCTCCATGAGGAACTGCGAGAGGATCCAGCGCTGCTTCGCGCCGAGGGCCATCTTGATCCCGATCTCGCGCGTCCGCTCCTCGACGACGACGTTCATGATGTTCGAGACGCCGATGCCGCCGACGATCAGCGTCAGCACGCCGATGATGCCGAGGAACGAATTGAACGCGAGCATGAAGATGTCGAAGAACGCGAACTGCTCCGTCGTGTCCCAGCACGACAGCGCTTCCTTGTCGGTCGGATCGAAGCGGAGCCGTTTCGCGAGCCCGGCACGCACGCGGTTGATGATCTGCTTCGTATCGTCGGCGACGTTCGCCTGGAAGATCATGTCGTCGATGTACTTGTCGCCGTTGAGCGCGCGGAACGTCGTCGACGGTATGAACATCTTTTCGTTGTCGGGGCCGGAGTAGTTCGAGTCCTGGTCCTTCTGGACCAGGACGCCGATGATGGTGAAGGGCGAGTGCTGCACGAGGATCGTCTTTCCGACCGGATCAGTGTCGCCGAAGATGTTCTTCGCGAGCTTGTTGCCGAGGAACGCCACGCGGCGCGACTCGGAAAGGTCGGGGGCGTCGATGAAGCGGCCGCCCATCTGCGGCACGCAGTTGCGCATGGCGCCGAATTCAGGAGTGACGCCCGACGTGTCGACCGACATCGTTTTCGTGCCGTACTCGACCTTCATGTTGTTCGAGTACTCGCCGGCGATCGCCTTGAGGCCCGGCGTGTCGCGGACCGTGGCGAGGTCGTCGTCGGTGATGCGGATCTTGCGTCCCTTGCCGAGCCCTTCGAACGTCATCGACGTCAGGCCGGGCCACGCGATCACGATGCGGTCGCCGAGTGCCGCGGTCGTGTAGATCAGGTGCTTGTGCAGTCCGGTCCCGAACGCCAGCATGAGCGAGATCGCGACCGTTCCCCACACGATCCCGAACACCGTCAGGAACGTGCGGAGCTTCTCCGCGCGCAGGTCGCGCAGAAGCTGGCGGAAGACGTCTTTCATGTTGAGCGTCATGGCGCTACGAGATTTCTTTCGGCGGACGCTCGACGAGGCGATCGCCCTTCTTCACACCTTCGGTGACTTCGACGTTGAGCCCGTCGCTGATGCCGGTCTTGATGTCGACCTTCTTCGGCTTCGCTTTCGGATCGGCCTGCGCCACTTCG
>DASYSN010000607.1:0-11678 GCA_036003305.1 Thermoanaerobaculia bacterium | reverse complement strand
CATTGCGTCGCTGACATCCGGTCGGCGAGCGAGCGCCGCGACGGGAGTAGAGCCAGCAGGAAGCCGATCCCCGCCGTCGCGAACGAGAGGAACATCGCCGCCCAGCGAATCGACGCGCGGCCGAGCGTCATCGGCTCCGCGACCACGCGCACGTCGAAGATCGCTCCGCCGATCGTCTTCCCCCACAGGAGCCACGTCCCGACGAAGTAGTAATACGACACGATGACGACGAAGCCGGCGAGCGAGGCGACCGAGAACCAGTCGCGGGCAGGCGGCAGCAGCGGTGAGAGTGCCAGCGCGAGCGCGAGAAACAACGACAGGTCCGTGAGCAGCGCCAGCAACCGCTTGAACCGCGGCGCCGCCTCACTCGCGTCGACTTCGACGGCAGGTGGTTCCGCGATCACCACAGGAACCGATTCCAACTCCAACTCGTCGAACCGCATCACACCCTCCCGTCCAGTCCTCGGTCCTCGGTCCTCAGTCCTCGGCTTCCTTCCGAGGACCGAGGACTGAGGACCGAGGACTCGTCAAGCCACTTGCCGCATCGGCAGATATTTTACGTAAATCTTGTACAGAAGGTCTTTCGGCTGTCCGTTGTAGCGGACCGCGAGCTCTTTGCTGCGCTTCGCGAGCTCGTCGTTCGGGTCGAGCTTCAGCACCTCGTCGAACTCCTTCATCGCGTCGGGAAGCCGCTCTTCCTGCAATGCGGCGGCGCCGAGGTTGAAGTGCGCGTCGATGACCATGCGGGTGATGTTCTTGTTCTGCGGATCCTGCGTGCTGAGCTGCTGCAGATTCCCGAGCGCGTCGGCGAAGCGGTGCTCCTTGAAGAGCGACTTCGCGGCGTCGAGCTTCGCGACCTGTTGCGCCGAGGTGTCGTAGAGCGGCTTCACGTCGGAGGGGAGAGGCTTGACGCGCATCGCCTGTTCGAACGCGCGCTTCGCGCCGTCGTAGTCGTGCGCGTCGTACGCCGCGCGGCCGGCGTTCACCTGATCCGAGAAATACTGCGCCGCCGGCTTGCCGTCGATCATCTCGGCGGCCTGTGACTTCTTGTGCTGCAGGTCGGCGATCATCACCACCGCCGCGTCGTGCTGCGGGTCTTCCGGCTTCACGTCCTGCAGCTTCGCGATCGCGAGGTCGTACTTTCCCTGCTGCGACAGCGTGGCTGCGTCGGCGAAGATCCGCTTCGTCGCCGTCGGGTCATACGCCGGCTTCGACAGGAACTTCGAGTACGCGAACCATCCGGCGCCCGCGAGGACCGCGACGGCCACGATTGCGATGACCGCGCCCATCGGCGAGCGCCTGCTTGTCTTTACCGGAGCGGCCTTCGCCGCCGGCTTCTTCTCGTCGGCCGGTTTCGGCGGGGGAGTGGTGACCGGGACTTCGTACGTCCCTCCGAGGTCCTCGTCGGCGAAGATGTCGCGCTTGCCGGCGGTCGGCGGAACGTAGTCGGTGACCGTCGCCGCGGCGCCGCCTTCTTCAACAGCGTTCGAGAGGCGCTCGAGATAGTCGTGCGCCGAGGCGTTCGTCGGATCGACGCGGAGCGCCTCATTGAACTTTTCGCGCGCGCCGTCGAAATCGCGGCGGTCGAACGCGGCGACTCCCGCCGTGATCAACGGCTCGACCTTCTGATCCGTCTCGCGGCGCTTCGCCTTCGCCTTCTCGATGCGGTCCGACGCCGGCTCGTTCGTGACGTCGATCAGGAAAATGCGCGACCAGAGATCGATCGCCTGCTGGAAGTCGCCCGCGTCGTACGCGCGGTCGCCGTCGGAGAGGTACTGATCGATCTTGCGGCGGTCGTCGTCACTCGTCTCGAACGACGCGGAGGAGAAGTCGAAATCGGCGGAGCTGGCCACCGGCGGTGCGGCGGGTGCTGCCGAAGGTGCTGCCACAGGTGGTGGTGGTGGTGCGGCGGGCGCCGGCGAGTCGAACGAGAAACCGCCGCCTGAGGGGGCGTCGAACGAGAATCCCGCCGGTTCGGGTGCGGCGGCCGGCGCTGGTGCGGGTGCCGGTTTCGGCGGCTCCGGCTTCGCCGCCGGAGTATCGAACGAGAACCCCGCGAGCGCGCCATCGGACGGTTTCTCTTCCTCGAACGTGAAGCCGAAGTCGGTCGCCTGCGCAGCGCCGCGGCCGGGAGTCGCCTGCGGAGTCTCGACGATGAACGACGGCGCGTCGAAGCTGAAACCCGATGGCTGAGGTACAGGCGCAGCTGGTGCCGGGGGTGCTGCGGGCGCCGCTCCCGCGACCGTCTTTTCCATCCGCTGCACGGCCGGGTGATCGGGATCGAGCGAGCGCGCTTTCTCGAGGTTCGTGCGCGCGGACGCCGCGTCGTTGTTCGCCATGCTCTGGTCGAACTTCCGCGCGAACTGGTCGATGAACGGCGCCGCCTCCATCTTCTCGCGCGCCGAGTCGTTGAGGATGCGCGCGTCCTCGTTCATCAGATCGTTCGTGAGGATCTCGGTCGTGATGTTGATGACGCGCTGAAAGTCGCGGCGGTTCATCGCGTCGCGCGCCTCGGCGAGCGCGTCGCCGGTGCCGACCGCGGGCACGAGCTTGTCGATGTCGATCGGCGCCATCGGGTTGCGCGCCTTCTCCAGGAGCTTCCTCGCCGGGTCGAACTGCGGGTCCATCTGCAGGATGAGGCCGCAACCCTGCACGACCTCCTCGGTGCGCCCGACCTTGTAGAGCTGCAGCGCCTGCTCGAACGTCGACATCACCCGGTCCTTGACCGCGGTCGACAGCGACGGGTTGCCCAGGTAAGTTGCCATTCGTGGAGACTCTCCGAAGTCGCGCGATTATACCTGCGCGTCCCGCATATACTCCGCCGCTGGAAGGGGATTGGAAGCATGGATTTCGTAGCAACTCCGAACGCGCCGGCCGCCATCGGCCCGTATTCGCAGGGCGTCGTCTCACACGGCGTGCTCTACACCTCGGGGCAGGTCGCGCTCGACCCGCCCACCGGCAACCTCGTCGAGGGCGATTTCGCCACGCAGGCGCGCCGCGTTTTCGACAACCTGTCGGCCGTGCTCTCCGCCGCCGGCACCAGCTTCGGCAACGTCCTGAAAGCGACCGTCTTCGTCACCGATCTCGCCAACTTCGGCACGCTGAACTCCATCTACGCCGAATACTTCGGCTCGCATAAACCCTCGCGCACGACCGTGCAGGTGTCGGGGCTGCCGAAGGGAGCGCTGGTCGAGATCGATCTCGTTGCGGTCGTTTAGAATCCGGCATCCGGCATCCGGCATCCGGTATCCGTCAGATTCATAGCGATTTAGACTCGGATGCCGGATAACGGATGCCGGATGCCGACCCTGGCAGCCGGGTTGCAACTTGGAGCTGTCAAATGCGTCCCCTTCGCTGGGTCGTTCTCCTCGCCGCCTTCCTCACAACGCCGATCTTCGCAGCCGTCCGGCTGACGTACGAGTTCGGCGGGAAGGCGACCCCGGTGGCGTGGCCGGCGAGCGCGTTTCCGTTGCAGTACACCGTCGATCGGAAGGTCGCCGACAAGTTCGGCGTCGACACCGTCGACCGCGCGTTCAGCGCCTGGACGTCGGTTCCCGACGCAAACATCACGTTTCGTGACACCGGCGTGAGCGACGGCGCGCAGGCGGGGCAGAACGGCGTCAGCTCCGTCACGATGATGGACGGCCTCTTCAAGGATCAGGGATTCATCGCCGTCACGACCAACTGGTACGACACGAACGGGTCGATGACGGAGGCCGACATCCAGATCGATTCGTCGCAGGTCGGCGCGTCGTACCCCGCGCTCGCCACGATCGAGCACGAGGTCGGCCACTTCCTCGGCCTCGATCACTCGCCGGTGCTCTCGGCGGTGATGTATCCGTACGTCTGCAAGAACAGCCCGGCGAATCTCGACAGCGACGACCGCATCGCGATCGCCGCCGTCTATCCGAAAGTCGATCCGACGTCCGCCGGCGCGACGCTCACCGGCCGCGTCACCGCGAATGGCAGCGGCATCTTCGCCGCCCAGGTCGTCGCGGTGAACGATGACGGCGAGCCGGTGGCGACGGCGCTCAGCGACTCGACCGGCGACTTCATCCTCGAAGGCGTTCCCGCCGGGACGTACCGCATCTACGCCGAGCCGCTCGACGGCCCGGTGCAGCCGGCGAATCTCGACGGCATCTATCGCGGCGCCAAGGTGACGTCGTTCGCGACGAGGTTCGTCGCCGGCGGACCGATGACCGTCAAGAGCGGCAACGTCTACGGCAATCTCGTCGTCGACGCTGGCGGTGCGCCGGTGCAACTGAACCCGAAGTACGCCGGCCTCGGGACGTCCTCGAATGGCACCGACTTCGCCCTCTCCGCTGCGACGGTATCGGTCAAGCCGGGAACGACCGTGACGCTCGCGATCGGCGGCGACGGCTTCACCAGCGGCATGACGACGTTCCAGGTCCTCAGCCCGTCGATGAAGCGGACGTCCGACTTCCGCTACGGCGCGAACTACGTCTACGCCACCTTCCAGGTCGCCTCCGACGCCACGGGCGGCTCCTCGAGCATCCTCGTCACCAGCGGTAACGACACCGCCGCCCTCACCGGCGTCCTCCGCATCGACGGCAGTCCGCGTGCGCGCGCCGTCCGGCACTAACATCAGCCAATGCAGTTCACGAAGTACCTGCGCGACGCCGTCCGCTCCGGCCAGGTCACCTGCAGTGTGCGCATCTGGCTTTCCCCGCGCGTGAAGGTGGGCCACCGGTATCGCATGGGAGAAGGGGAGATCGAGGTCGACGCCGTCGAGCCGATCACGATGTCCGACATCACCGACGACGTCGCCCGCGCGTCGGGCTTCGCAAGCGTGGTGGATCTCCTGAAGGTCGCGAAGCACGGACGCGGCGACAACGTGTATCTCGTGCGCTTCCACTACGTGCCGCCCCGCGCGGACGAACATATCTGACTTGTCATGCGTCCGGTCCTGCGCGTCATGAGCGGACGGTGATTGTTACGTGTGTGCTCGCGATCGTTAGGTGTGGACTGCGCTTCCCCCGCATATTCTCGCTCCCGGCCGCTGGCACGGAGCGATTGTTAGGTTATTGCCCGGCAAATCGATGCTACGCGGTGGAACGTCGTACGCGCTCGTCCGAATGCAATGTGTTCCATTCCCATGTCGGCAGGACCTAACAGTATGTTGGAGAGACAGAGCCATATGGTCACGATCTCGAACCAACAGGTTGTGAGCGCGATCATGACCTCGGAGTGTTCGAACAAACATGTTAGGAGCATCAACGGCATTGATATGATACGATCACGGTCGTGAGCGATCCCGTACAGAACGTCATCGATGACAGCGATGAACTGCAGAAACTCCGCGCGCGTCTCGCGGAAGTCGACTCGCAGCGCGCGGAGATTCACGCGCAGATCAACGCGGCGATGCAGCGCATCGCGGCGGTCGTCTCGCGCGAGGTGCCGCCGCCCGCGCATTCGGCGCTCAAGCACCACATTCTCTGGATCCTCCGCAGCAACCGCGAGCTCTCCCTCTCTCCAACCGACGTCGCCCAACGCCTCGGCATGACCCGCCGCGCCCAACTCGAGAACATCCGCGTCCACCTCTCCCGCATGCTCGCGAACGGCTGGATCAAACGCGTCGCCCACGGCCGCTACCAAGCCCACGCGGAGTAGTCGCCCCCGCTGTCATCCTGAGCCGCGTAGACGGCGAAGGACCCGTTGCTGAAACGAGTCGAACGCACCGCCGTCCACTGCGCCAAGTAGAATGGCGACGGTGGTCAACTGGACTCGCTTTGATCCGCGCGACTACGACATCGAATTCAACGAAGAGAAACTCGCGGTTCGGGACATTTCCCCGGCAGACGTCATGCAGGTACTTTGGAATGGCATTCACGTGATTCGCGATAAGAAGTATCGCAACCGATACCGTGTCCTGGGTCGGACGGACGCCGGTCACCCTCTCGAGTTGATCGCGGAGGACCTCGGTAAGCAGCGGTTGCGGTTTATCACCGGGTGGCCCTTATGAGTTCACCGAAACGCCGCTACACCGACGACGAAGTAGAACAGCAGACGATCGAGCGTCTGAACGATCCCAATGCGTGGGAGGCCCCGATCTATGTACCGCCTCTGACGGTCCCGAGGCCCGCTTGGGTGACTGCTGGCGCCCACCTCGAACTTGCGGCAAGACACTACCTCGTTTCAGTGTTTCACCGGCTCGGCGCGGAGGCGAATGTAACGTCAGTTCATCCTGCCGGTGTCGACATCACCGTTGTGCTGCCGTCGGGGCAGGCTCTGACGATCGACGTGAAGACGTTGAGTCGCACGGATAAGTGGCCGATCGGACCGTTCGCCACGCGACCGTACCATTACGTCGCGTTCGTCGTCTTCTCGCAGCCTGCTCATCCCGAGATCGCGCCGCAAATTCACTTGGTGCGGTCCGATGATCTGCGCGTCTTGACCTCGCGCCAGAAAGGCGACGTTCTTCCCGTGAAGCTACTCGGCAAGAAGCGAAAGCTCTCGTCTGTGTGGGAGGAGCTGCTTCGAGAAACTGCGGCTTGATCGGAGGAAACCTTCGCTGTTCCGAACCGCGTAGAGCAGTCGCATCCGCACTAGAGTCGCTCGCCTCTAGCTCTCCAAAACCCGAATCGGCAGCACCACCGCCTGCAACCCGTCGAACTGCAGCCTCCGCTGGATCGCGTTGGGCGTTTCGTTGTGGAGTAACCGGTAGTACCACTTCTCTTCGCGGAAGATGAGGCGGCCCATGAAGAAGATGGCGCGCTGGTATTCGTCGGCGATCTGTTTGCACATGTCGGTGACGCTCTCGACCGGCTCGGTGCCGATGGCCATGCGGTAGTCGGCGTTCATGCCCTGGCTGCGGGCCCACTTCACGTACTGTTCGAGATTGCCGCGGGTTTCCTTCTCGAGACGGTCGACCTCGTCGGCGCCTTTGAACGAGCCGGAGTCGACGACGGCGGCGCTGACGAAGATGAAGTTCTTGAAGACGCGCGGGAAGAGGCGGTGGATCGAGAGCACTTCGTGGATGCCGAAGCCGGAGAACGACTTCACCATGATCACGGCGGTCGGCGCGTTGCGGTCCATCGGGGCGACGTCGGCTTCGTGCACGTTCGACGGGACGTTCATCAGCACATCGTCGAGGCTCCGCATGCCGGCGCGGACGCGCTGGTAGTGCCGGTGAATGGCAAAGGCCACCATGACGAGCACGCTCGTGATCACCATCGTGATCCAGCCGCCCTGCAGGAACTTCTCGTAGATCGTGACGACGAGGATGCTCACGCACATGAACAGACCGACGCCGTGGATGAGGAGGTTGCGCTTCCACTTCGGCTCGTGGCCGCGGATCATCAGGCGCGACATGCCGAGGAGCGAGAGCGAGAAGGTGATGAAGACGTTGATGGAGTACATGACGACGAGGGTCGTCACGTCGCCACGTGTGTAGACGAGCGCCGCGAGCGCGGCGATGCCCATCATCAGGATGCCGTCCTGCGTCACGAGCCGGTCGGAGAGCTGCGAGAAGCGATGCGGCATCCAGGAGTCGACCGCCATATTCGACAGGATGCGCGGTCCGTCGAGGAAGCCCGCCTGCGCCGCCACGAACAGGAGCGCCGCCTCGGTGATCAGCGTGAAGATGACGATCCACGATCCGATCGACCAGCCGTGGAAAAGGTTGGCCAGCATCACGGCGTTCATGGTCTTGCCGTGCACCGGATGCGCGCTCGTCAGCAGGTAGGCGAAGATGATGCCGCCCGCCGTGAACGCCAGCGAGACCGACATCAGCGCCATGGTCTTCCGCGCGGTGTGGACGCGCGGCTCGCGCAGCATCGAGACGCCGTTCGAGACCGCCTCGATTCCGGTGTACGTGCCGCCGCCCATCGAATAGGCGCGCAGGATCAGCAGCAGCAGGGGAATCCATCCCATCTGATTCGCGGTGGAGCGGTAGTCATGCGCCGCTGCGTGAAAGACAGTCGGGAGGTGTCCGAAGTCGGCGAAGAAGACGTAGAGGATGACGAAGACGTGCATCACCACGAACGCCACGAAGATCGGCGCGAGGAGATTCACCGACTCCTTCACGCCGCGCAGGTTCAGCACGACGAGGAGCGCGAGGATCACGAACTCCGCGATCATCTTGTAGGGCAGCAGGTGCTGCGGCAGGAACGACCAGAGCTGGTCGCAGCCGCTGGCGATCGAGATCGTGATCGTCAGGACGTAGTCGACGAGTAGCGCGCAGCCGGAGACGACGCCGACGCGGTTGCCGAGGAGCTTCGTGGCGACGAGGTATCCGCCGCCACCGCCCGGGAAGTGCTCGATCAGGTTCGAATAGGCGGTCGCGATGACGAGAATGGTCGTCGCCGTCATCGCCGCGAGGATGATGGCGAGGTGCTGGTGGCCGGCGAGCGCCTTGTACGCTTCCTCGGGGCCGTAGGCGGAGGACGACAATCCATCCGCGCCGAGGCCGACCCACGCCAGGAAGGCGACGAGCGACGTGTGGTGGAAGATCTCGGGATCGCTGACGTTCCGCGCTTTGCCGATGACGATGCGGCGGAGCTTCCGGATCCCGCTGTGGGTCTGGTCGGTGTTGTTGTCGCTCAAAGTTCTATCTGCGCCCCCAGCTCGATGACCTGATTCGCCGGCAGACGGAACCAATGGGTCGCGCTGGACGCATTGCGAATCATCCACGAGAAGAGATTTTCGCGCCACAGCGCCATGCCGGGACGGCGGGTGGCGATGAGCGTCTCATGGCCGAGGAAGAAGCTGACGGCGGCGGGGTCGAGCGGAATCGGTGCGTCCTTGATCGACGCCAGGAGCGACGGAATGTTCGTCTCCTCCATGTAGCCGAAGCGGACGCGAAGCCGGTAGATACCGCTGCCGAGGTCCTGCCACTGGTGCCGCTCGTCGCCGCCACGAAGGTGCGCCGTTTCCTCGTAGCTGACGGTGAGCAGGATGACGTGCTCGTGGAGCACTTTGTTGTGCTTCATGTTGTGGAGGAGCGTCGTCGGTATCCCCTCCGGATAGCGTGAGAGGAAGATGGCGGTGCCGCGTACCCGCGCCAGCGTTCCTCGCGCGACCTCCCGCAACAGCGTCTCGATCGGAATCATCGACTCGGCGAGCCGCGCCGCGAGGAGCTCCCGGCCGCGCCGCCACGTTGCGAGCAGCGTGAAGACGAAGATGCCGACGACGAGCGGGAACCAGCCGCCTTCCGTCACCTTGATGATGTTCGCGCCGAAGAACGAGAGGTCGATGATCAGCAGCGGAATGGTCAGCGCCAGCATGGCGGGAATGCTCCAGTTCCAGCGCTCGCGCTCGACGACGGCAAGGAGCGCGGTGGTGATGCCCATCGTCGCCGTCACCGCAACGCCGTAAGCCGCGGCGAGCGCGCTGGAACTGCGGAAGGCGAGGACGAGACCGATCGCGCAGACCATCAGAGCCCAATTGACCGAGGCGATGTAGATCTGGCCGATCTCGCGCGCCGAAGTCTGGCGGATGTCGAGCCGCGGCGCGTAGCCGAGCTGCACCGCTTGGCGCGTGAGCGAGAACGCGCCGGAGATCACCGCCTGCGACGCGATGATCGTGGCGAGCGTGGCGAGGACGACCAGCGGGAGCCGCGCCCACGCCGGCGCCATGTGGAAGAACGGATGCTCCGCCGCGGCCGGATCGTGGAGCAGGAGCGCGCCCTGGCCGAAGTAGTTCAGCAGCAGGCAGGGGAAGACGAGGATGAACCAGGCGAGGCGGATCGGGCGCGCGCCGAAGTGGCCCATGTCGGCGTACAGCGCCTCGCCGCCGGTGACGCAGAGGAAGACCGCGCCGAGGACGAGGAAGCCGTGCAGCCGGTTGCGCGCGAAGAAGGCGAACGCGTGCGCCGGATTGATCGCCGCGAGCACGTGCGGCTCCTGCACGATCTGCATCACGCCGAGGATCGCGATGACGGCGAACCAGACGAGCATCACCGGTCCGAAGACGGCGCCGACGCGCGCCGTCCCGGCGCGCTGCAACAGGAAGAGAATGATGAGGACGACGATCGTGACCGGCACGATGTACAGTCCGAAGACCGGCGTGGCGACGTCGATCCCTTCGATGGCGCTGAGGACCGAGATCGCGGGAGTGATCATGCCGTCGCCGTAAAGCAGCGCGGCGCCGAACAGGCCGAGGGCGACGAGGAAGAGGCGCGCCTGCGAGGAGCCGCTGCCGCGCGCGCGCACCAGCGACATGAGGGCGAGGATGCCGCCCTCGCCGCGGTTGTCGGCGCGCATGACGAACACGAGGTACTTGAACGAGATGACGATCGTCAGCGACCAGAAGATCAGCGAGAGGATGCCGATGACGTTGTCCGGCGTCGGCCGCACGCCGTGGTGCGGATGAAAGCACTCGCGCAGCGCGTACAGCGGGCTCGTGCCGATGTCGCCGTACACGACGCCCAGCGCGCCGAGGGACAGGACGAGGAGATACCTCGGCGAGGTGCGCTCTGCAGGCTGTCCCATCAATGCAGAGTCAGTGCACGCTCGAAGGCAGCGGTGTCGTCGGGGAGGATCGCGATCGCGTCGATCTTCCGTTTGATGCCGGCGAGGCTCTCGGCGATGACCGGTTCCCGAAGGCGGATGAGGTATTTCGGTTCGTCGAGCAGCGCGAGCTTCGCGGTTCCTTTCCGCTTCCACTGCGCCTCGTTCGCGATCGGCTCGACCGCGGCGATGTTGTCGCGGGCGATCGTCGCGTTGAGTCGCATTCCGTGCCGGAGCTCGATCTCGCGCTCGCGGACGAGGGTCGGCCGAAGCCGCAGCGCGTGGTAGTCGCCGATCAGCCAGAGGACGCCGTAGAGGTCCATCGCGGTGAAGATCCAGGCCCACTTCACGCTCCACTGCTGGACGAACAGATGCAGTCCGACCGATTCGAAGGCGATGAGGACGATGAAGCAGACGACGACCGTTCCCCAGCCGCTCCGTTTATGCGTGGTGATCGCGATCGCGTCGGCGGGGATGTCGGGCTCGGCGCGCCATGAGAAAAGGCCGTAGTAGAGGATCGCGAGCTCGGTGGTGATTACACCGCCGACGATGCGTTCTCGAACGCCGTCTGGCCGGCGGCGCCACACGGAAGCGGCGAGGAGGCCGACGGTGACGATCTCGAGCGGCGCGGCGACCCAGCGGAGTTGGTGCAGGAACGCCTGGTCGCCGCGCGGGACGATCAGCGCCGCCGCCGTCGTGCAGACGACGAAGAGCGGCGCGAGCGTGACCGGACGCGCGTGCCCGGGCCGCACGAGAAGGAACCAGTAGAGGAGCGGGATCGTGATGGTGAGGTCGAACGTGACGCCCCACGCCGCGACGTCGCGGTTGCGCGCGAAAACCGCCGACCGGACGATCGCGATCTCGACGATGGCGATGGATAGGGCGATGAGCGTGAAGAGCGCCGCGGGGCTGCGCAGCGCGCGGGTCTTGGTCATCGTCAATAGTCTACGCGGTTGTTATCCCGAGAAACCCTTTCCGTCATCCTGAGCCGCGTAGACGGCGAAGGATCGCAAAATGCGCGGCACGTGGCTCGAGCGCCGCATCTTGAGATCCTTCGCCGCGCTACGCCGGCTCAGCCATCTGAGGTCGGAAGTCAAGCCGCGAGTCGTTTGCAAAGCGGTGAGTTTCGGCGTTCAAGTGCGGCCAGGTAGACGGTTTCGTCGTAGGCGGTTCTGTTCGTCCAGCAGGAATGCAGAACGCGAATCCAGC